>JBATTM010000096.1:0-8433 GCA_049670545.1 Polyangiales bacterium | reverse complement strand
GTCCAATTCGTCGCGTTTTGGGGCTCGAGTTCGGTCGCTTTGGTCAGGTAGCGAAGGGCCCCCTTGTCGCGCTCGAGACGGAGCATGGTCGCCCCCGCGAGGCCGTAGGCACGGCCACTGTTCGGATCGAGCTGGATCGCGCGCTCGAATGACGAAAGGGCATCGTCATAACGCTCGAGTCGACGCAGAATCGTGCCTCGTGTGAGCTGCGCTTCCGCGGAGGAAGGTCGCGCCGCGATCGCCAAGTCGATCTGTTTGAGCGCGTCGTCGTATCGACCCTCCGCTCGTAGCGTCTTCGCCAGCCGATAATGGGCGTCAGCCTCATCCGCCACGACCGATGTTGGCGACAACGCCAACGCACCAACCAACCCCAACCCCAACCAAAGACTCTTCACATAGGAAGCGTATCACGCACAAGGACACTACGAAACGGAGGGTATCGCGCTAGATGCCCATGTAGAGGAGATCCGTCGCGAGACGAAACACCGGAGGCATGATCCGCCCGAAGACGACCCACGCGACCAGAAGACCGACCAGGGCGCCGCCGCCTTCGAACATGCCGAACCAGCGGTCTCGCAAGCGGTCGGTGAGCAAGAGTGGCACGATCGCGTACCCGTCGAGCGGTGGGAGTGGGATGAGGTTGAAGCACCCAAGAATCAGATTCACCGAGAACAGCACACTCGCGAACAGGGCGAGCCCCTCTGCGGCGCCAGCAGGGCCCACGACGAGCCCCTCGAGCCCGATCCAGCCGGCGGGCAATTCGAAGTATCCAGTCGCGATTCCCACGCGCATCGCAAGTGCGGCGATCAGTGTGAGGGCGAAGTTCGCCGCCGGACCTGCCGCCGCCATCGCAGCCGCGCGCCGCGGGTACTGATTGGCCCACTGAGGATCGTAGGGTGCGCTTGCCCAGCCGATCATCCAGCCGCCGCCTTGCAGCACGAACGACAAGATCGGGACCACGAGCGTCCCGAATGGCTCTCGGCGCATGTGGGGAAGGGGATCGAGAGTGACCTGATTCGCCGCGGTCTCGTCACCGCCGAGCTTCCCAATGAGAGCGTGCGCGGCTTCGTGGCACGTCAGAGAGAGGAGAAAGGCAGCCAACCACAGTGGTAGCTTGGCGAGGAGATCCATGTCCATCGTGACGTTGCCTATGTGCTCGTGTGTTCCCAGAGAAAGTAGAAAGCGGACACGACGAGCGCATGGGTGATCTCGCCGCCCGCGATCAGCGAACGGATTCCCGCGAGCGGAGCGGTGACGACCTCGATAGCCTCGGCTTCGTCGAGCGCCGGGTTGGAGACCCTCTGTGCGCCCTCGGCCAGCCATGTAGAGCACATGTTGCTCTGAAGGGCTGGGTTCGGGTGAACCCGGCCGATCTCGTGCCATCGAGCCGCACGGTATCCGGTTTCTTCGAGGAGCTCCCGTGCGGCGGCGTCCGCGTGGGTCTCTCCGTCGTCGACCATGCCTCCTGGAATCTCCAGGGTGACGGAGTCCGTCCCGTGGCGGAACTGCCGAATCAAGACCACCTCGTCGTCTTCGGTAATCGCAATGGTATTGGCCCAGTCGGCCCCGTCCAGCACCGTGAACTCGTGTTCTGCACCGGAGCTCGGGTGGCTCGCGACCTTCACGCGGGCTCGGAACATGTGGAACTCGATTTCGCGCTCGTCTCGGACGAACGGCCATACCAAGTGACGATCCTCCGACGGCATCGGGGGAGCCTACTACGAAACGCCGCTCCTGCTACATTGGCGCCGTGACCACGATCATCCTGTTCGATATCGACGGCACACTGCTGCGCGCTGGGGGCGCGGGCCGTCGTTCCGTGGAGCGCGCCCTCGATCGCCTCACGGGCCGGGCTCATGGCACCACGAACCTCGAGTCTGTCGAATTCGCCGGACGCACCGATCGCTGGATCATGGGAGCTGCGCTCGCCCACTGTGGTGCGCCGACGCATGACGCGATGATCGACGAGGTGATCGATCACTATCTCGAACTTCTGCCGACCGAGTTGCAGGCATCGACTGGGTTCGAGGTGATGCCCGGTGCGCGAGGGCTCTTGGAGAAACTCTGTCAGGCGAGCGGAATCGCTCTCGGCCTCGGCACGGGCAACGTAGAACGGGCCGCGTACGCGAAGCTGCGGCGCGCGGCCCTCGATCCGTTCTTCGCGTTCGGCGGCTTCGGGTGTGACCATGTCGACCGCGCTGCGCTTCTTCGAGCGGGGTTGGCGCGCGGCCTTGCCCACGCTCGGGTCGACGAGGCGCGGGTCGTCGTGATCGGAGACACGCCGCACGACGTCGATGCTGCGCACGCGATCGGCGCCGAATGCATCGCGGTGTGCACAGGCTGGTTCGATGAGGCGCCGCTCCACGCCTCTGGCGCCGAACTTGTCGTACCGAGCCTCCAAGACCCGAGGGTCCTCGGCGCGCTGGCCACGCCAAGCCTCGCGTGACCTCTCGACGGGCCGTGCCATACTCGCCCATGCCTCGCAGACGGAAAACCCCGGTCGGACGCCGATGGATCATCGCGCTCGCCCTGGTCGCGGTGCTGGGCGTGACCGTCTGGGTGACCGTTCGAGCGCTTGGCCTTCGCGACGTGACGGTAGGCGCCGAAGCGTTCCGGCAGCCCGCCGAAGGCTTCGATGTGACTTGGTGGAACCAAGCCCTCGCGCGCTGGGTGCGCGGTGATCGTGTCGACTACGATTCGGTGCTCGTGGAGCAGCACGGGCTCCGGCAGTTTGCGGCGACCCTCGGTGCGTTCGGCCCGTCGGTGACACCTGCGCGATTTCCCACCGAAGATGTCCGACTCGCCTACTACATCAACGCCTACAACGCGCTCACTCTGCTCGCTGTCGTCGACAACTGGCCCATCGCGAGCGTGCAAGATGTACACGGATGGCTCGAACCCCGCCCGGGTTTCGGGTTCTTCTACGGTCTACGGTTCCTCCTCGATGGGGACGAGACCAACCTCTATGACCTCGAAAACGGGGTGATCCGTGGCTTTCGAGACGCGCGAATTCATGCAGCGATCAACTGCGCGTCGATCTCGTGTCCGCCCCTCGCGCCTCGAGCGTACGAGGCGGGCACTCTCGACGCACAGCTGGATCAAGCGACCCGCGCGTTCTGCGGCGATTCGAAGCACGTGCGGGTCGATGCGTCGGCACGAGAGATCCAGCTCTCGTCGATCTTCCAATGGTATCGAAGCGACTTCGAGGAGCATGCGCGACGCCTCGGTCACCCGCCGACCCTCGACGCATTCATTGAAGCGTTCTCTACGCCCGAGGCGGCCGCGGCGTTGGTGCAAGCTCGCGAGTCCGGTTTCGAGGTCGTGTTTCTTCCGTACGATTGGGGGCTCAACCGCCTTTGAGTACATTGCCTTACACAAAAATACTGCAGAACTCGACGATGGGTGCAATAGCTTACTAAGCTGCTTAGGGATGCTTGGGGGAGACGGCACGAGGGGATGCGAAGCTTTGTTTTGACTATGGTTGGTGCCCTGTGGATCACGGGGTGCGCGGGAACACTCGACAATCCGGACGACTTCATCGGGGGCGCTGGAGGTTCAGGTTCAGGACCGACGGTCCAAGAGGTGTTCCTCGACAGCTGTGGAACCTCAGTGTGCCACGACGCCGACGCGCCCGCGTCAGGCCTCGACTTGGTGTCGCCGAACGTGGAGGCACGGACGGTCGAAGTAAACTCGACCGTTCCGAGTTGTAGTTCTGAAGTTCTTGTAATCGTGGGAGATCCTGACGAGAGCTACCTCATGAAAAAGATCATGAATGCTCCTGGTATCTGTGGGGGACAGATGCCGATTGGGACGATTCTCGATGAGGCCGATACCCAGGTGATCCGGGACTGGATCCTGGACCTCGGCGGTGTCGTGCCGGGAATCGACGAGGGGCCGGACAACGAAGTTTGAGCTGGGGGGAGTCCATGAGGACGTCGCGCGTTTGCGCATTCACATTGCTGGTCGGATTGTGTTCGCTTTCGGGCACGGTGCGTGCGGACGACGGCGCGGCGGCGGTTCTACCGATGCAGGGTCCGCAGGCGGCCAAGGTGCGTCAGCGTGTCCAATCGGGCCTCCGCGCAGCGTCCGTGCCCATGGTGCCGCTCAAGAAAGTGACGGCGGTCACGAAGAAGACCAAGGGGTACGCGAAGCAGGCAGCCAAGCTCGATGCGACGATTTTGATCGGCGGCCGCATTCGGCGTTCCGGCGACCGCTGGATCGCGGATGTCGGTATTCGCGACGCTTCGGGGGCCCGGGTGCGGAAGTTCCGTGCGACCTCGTCGGCGGTCGGCCGCCTTTCCAGTCGAATCGTCACAGTATTGATGGGTTCCGGGCTGATGCCGGGGAAGGGCGACGCGTCCGAAGGCGTGACCAAGCTCGGCGTCGGGGCTGCGGAGGCCAAGACGGTGGAGGCACCCGTGGAGACTCCGACGGTCCCTCAGCTGGTTGTCCGCCCGTTCGAGGGACCCCAGGCAAGCAAGGTGCGAGGCGCCGCGGTCCGTGGCTTGAAAGGGAAACCGGTAGGTCTCGTCCCGAACAAGAAGTTCGCGCAAAAGGCAAGCGCGCTCAATGCGAACCTCGCTGCGGACGAGGGTCACGTTCCGCCGTCTCGTGCGCTCGGCGTCAACGCGCTGCTCGAGGGCGAAATCGTCCGCGAGGATGGCATTTGGTCGGCGTACCTGCGACTCGTCGATGGCGAGAGTACGGACGTGATCAGCCAACACTACTACGAGGGTGAGACATCCACCGAGCTCGCGCGGGAAGTGCAGGCACGACTCTGGGATGATTTTCGCAAGGACGTTGGCCGTTTCGATCCGACGGCGGGCGTTGTGGTCGCGGCGGCACCCACGATGGCGGCGACTCCGACCGAGGCCCGTGACACGAAACCAGACCGAGAACCGAAGGAACGCAAGGCCCGTCCACCCAAGCGCGACCGTCCAGCGGCAGTCGACATCGAGTTCGACTTCAAGTTCGTCCACCGCGAACTTACTTGGAAGGACGACCTACTGGGCAACCTTCGAGACTACACGCTCAAGTTCGGTCCAGGGATCCAGACCAAGTTTCAGTACTTTCCCGGCGCCCACTTCACCAGCGGTGTCGGTGCACAGTTCGGCGTCGACTTCGAGTACGAGCGGCTCTTCAGCTTTGACTCGGAGCGAGACGACGGTCTTCAGTTCCCCACGACCTCACAGCAGTTCTTGGTCGGGATTCGTTGGCGGTATCCGGCTGGCCGATGGGAGCCCATGCTCCTCGCCGGCTACGGACTCCACAAGTTCGAGTTTGGGGTCAGCCAGCCTCCGGTGAACACCGCGGGAATCCCCGGGGTCCGTTACCAGTTCTACCGGCTCGGAGGAGGCTTCCGGGTTGGCCTCGGCGAACGGGAGAACTTCATCATCATCGCGAATGCGTCGTTCCGCGGATTGATTTCCGCCGGCGGGATCGAGAGCGACGTGTGGTTCCCCGATGCGAATGGCAACGGGATGGACGCATTGCTGATGTTTGCGTACGGGCTCCCCAAGGGCTTCGAAGTCAGAGTGGGTGTCGACTATCGTCGGTATTGGTTCGACCTGAACCCGATCCCGCCGGACCCGCCCTACGTCGCGGGCGGCGCCCTCGATCAATATTGGGGCCTTTCGATCGGCGCAGCCTGGCGGTACTGAGCGATGCCGGTGCCCACTGACTTCATCCAGGACCCGGTTCGAGATAGGATGACGGGATGACACGCGGGCTTGCCATCATGTTCGTCCTGACGTCGACCTTGGGATGCCAGCGCTCTGAGGCGCCCCTCGATGAAGGATCCGTCACGCCTGCTGTCGAACCGCCGACGGAGGCGATTCCGGCCGGTGCGCCGATCGGCGAGGTCTCAGACGTAGGGGGGGTCGCGCCCGCCGAGGCTTTGCCCGCGGCCGACGTCGAACCGACCCGAGCATGGAACGAAGGCGCGTCGCCTGATCCAGACCGGAACGCAGAGGCTGAACCGGAGGTCGTCGAGGAGTACGATGTCGGCGAGCCGGCGCCGAAACAGGAAGATGTGGTCGAGCCGCTGCCAAAGAAGACGCCCATTGCGCCGAGTGGCGTCCCGATCGAAGGGCCGTCTGGAGATCCGATCGAAGGCCCGCAGGGGGTTCCGATCGACGGGCCTCGAGGAGTCCCAATCGAAGGACCCAGGCCCCAGCCGATCGATGGGTCCCAAGTCGATCAGGAGGCAGAGCGGTGGACCGATTGAAGGCGATGCGGGTAGGGTGACGGGATGGTTCGTCTCGCGTCGATAGGCATCATCGTCGCACTCGTTGCGGGTTGTCACGATCGTAAGCCCTCGGAACCGGGTGCATTCCCAGAGCCCAAACCCCAGTTCCCGCACAGCGAGCCAGTAAGGCGAAATCGGTTTCGCGACATTCCCGTCCCCGGGCCCGCACGCGTGGAGCCGAGCGTCATCCCCCTACAGGAGGAACCCGGCCCCAAGAGAGATCTGGCGTTCGAGTTCGGGCAGGCGCTCGGAATCCCGACGCGGTGTATCCAAGACTTCGAATCGGCGACCGCCACGACGATTCGCATTCCCGTTTCTGCGACCGTGCGGCCCACGGGAATGGTCATCCAGCCATACGTGAGCGGGGCGGGGCTCTCGGAGGCCGCGCGTCTCTGCATTGAGGAGCGTGCGAGGTTGGTCAAGTTGCCCCCGCTGGACGGGGACGCGTCCGAACCCGTCTCCACCATCATCGAGATCGCCTATGGCCCGCCCGTCGTCATCGAGGAGGCGGACGACCGCGCCGACCCGGTGCTCCAGAACGTCAGGGAGCCCTTGCCAAAAAGGCCCGAGGTCGCGGCATCAGGACGCCCCGTGCAGGCGCCCACCTCGCAGCCGATCTCAGCCGCTGCCTCGAGGGCTCCTACCGGCCCTCCAGGCCGCGCGGTCACCGGGCCCCGACCTAGGGCGATCGATGGCTACGAAGTCGACGAGAACGCCCAGCAGTGGCGCTGACGTGCATCGAGTCATTGGCGAGCGCCAGGCCGTTCCCGCTGTTCGAACCAGGGCCTGTACTTCTTCATGCGCGCTTGCTGCTCTGCAGGGGCCCGGCGTGCACAGGTCGCCCGCTCGTCCGTGCCTTCGGGTGCTCCCCAACGGAGCGCAGGGCAGTCGTTCGGGTTGTAGGCCATCTCCATCGCGGAACTCCGTGCGAGGAGATCAGCCAAGGTGAGCTCCCACGGGCTGCCGTCCGACCGCGTGTATTCAAACGTACGTGCGGCGAGTTCATCGGCCAGGGTTGCCTCGACAGCGGCGACCATCGCATCTCGCCCTGCCTCTCGGATTCCGAAACGCTCCGGGTGGGCAGCGACTTGTGCCGGGAACGAAGTCACAGCGTCGAAGCTGATCAGCAGCCGCATGTCGCGTGACGGGGTCGAGTAGTCCTCCCAAGGCCCCGACGTGAGAAACAGCGCGCTCCCCGATGGCATGTCGATCGGCGCGAAGTTTCGAGACCGCATGAACTCCTCGCCGTTCGAAACGGAACTGAGCCGTCGCTCCACCGACTCCGCGAGCGCATCGACCAAGCTCCGTTGCATACGAACAGGATCAAGCGGCCGCGGGTTGACGATTCCTTCGATGCGCGCGTAGAAATCGTCCGCCGTACCTTCGTATTGGCGCTCCGAGAGGCTCTGCGCGCCAATCTGCTGCAACTCATCATTGGTCGCGGCTGCCACGGCCCCGGTCTCTGCATCGACGGTGAGCGGGCGCCAGGCCTTGAACCCCGCACCCACTAGATCGGTGTTCGGGGTGAACAAGAAGGAGCCGCGCCAGAACCGGCGCCGGCCTACGGTCGCATCGGGCTGGGCATCGGCTCCGATCAGAACGCCGTAGTCAGCGACGCCCTGAGGCTTCCAGCGCGCGACCACGAGCACGTGTCCATAGGGATCCGCAAACACGGTGCCCGGGCGCAACGCGCTTCGGCTCAGGCGAACTGGATAGAAATCGGTTTGCTCTTCGGTGGGCCGGGTCCGCGGGCTCGATGAATGCACGACGCCGCCCATTCTTCGGAGGAACGTTCGAAACGCGCCCACGTTGGTCGCGGCCTCCTCTGGGTCCATGTTGCTGAAGAGGGTGGGCTCGCACGTCGGGGGCGTCTCCCGGCGTCCACGGGTGCAACTCCGGTACGCGAAAGGCAGACCGAGTTTCCAAGCGAAGTATGCACGCAGGAAATAGGGCAGGTCTGCGCAATCCGGCTTGAGCGAAAGCCGCGCGTCTTCGCCAGGGCTGCGGTAGTCGTAGAGCAGGTTGCGCTTGGGATCTCCGATCACCTCTTGCAGACGACCCCACGTGATGTCTTCTTCTTCGGGCTCGCGAAAAAGCTGTTCGACAAACGCTGCGTACAGGTTCTCCGTACTTCGTGACCATCGACGAGTGGTTTGCCAAGCTGCCGCGACGGGTGGGCGCGGCGC
>JBATTM010000095.1:0-9522 GCA_049670545.1 Polyangiales bacterium | reverse complement strand
GCCAGGCGTCGGCGGCAGCGCCAGCTCACCGTCGTCGACGCATGGGGGAACGACCGGGCTCCCGGTGCATTCATCGTTCGGTGTGCCGGGGGTGCCGAAGTTGCCGGTGAACACCTCGCTTGCGCCTTCCGGCGCCACGCACCAGTGACCCGCGTCGTCGTTGCGACTGGCGTCGGGCTCGAACTGACCATCGAATCCGAGGGATCGCCCGTCCCGGGTTCGCGCGTACTCGACCGCATCGATCAAACGGTCGTTGCACCATAGCGACAGGCGTGCGTCCGAGTTGCGTAGGCTGCCTAGGGTGGCTCCGTAGCTATAGTTGATGTGGGGCGGTGTCGATTCCGGGTCGGCATTTCCGAGCACATAGTAGCCGCGCGCCGGAATTGCCCCTTCACCGAACTGGTGCTCCGAGGCGCCGGTCCCATCGCTTCGGCTCGACACGAGCGAAAGCCCTGCGAGTTCGAGTACTCCGTCGCTCGGGTTGTAGAGCTCGATGAATTCGTCTTGCCCGTCGGAACCGTCGGGGTTCGCGTGCACTTCGGTGATGACCAGGTCGCCTTCTATCGCCTCGCACTGCGTTTCGCCTGACAACGGCTCGCTTGCGCATCCACACACCAACAACCATGCGCAGCTGCGCATCGCGTCCCGTACTCCGTTCATGCCACCTCCCGCCGCTTGGGCTTGAGGCGTTATCGGCCGGCCGCGTCGCCTGTTTCGTTCTCGCGGAGAGTGGCCTGCCGACGGCGTGGCGGAGGAACTTCCGCGATCCGGACTTGTTCTGGGGTTCGCACGACGATCTGCAACGTCGTGTAGTCCCCCTTGGTATAGCGCTCCACGACACCGCGAACCGTGATTGGCTCTCCGATCGCTTCTCGGATGCCGCTCCTCTCGAAGACGCCGCGGTCGCGAAAGATGATGGGAAAGTCTTCCCTGTCTGCCCCCGCCAAGAACACGCGGACGAGCCCCTTGAAATACTGGATCTCATCCACCGTTCCAAGGACGGTCACCTCCTGGCCGATTCTAGCCGCCATCGCAGACTCTGCGTTTGCATGCGTGAGTAACACGTAGTCGGGGCTCGACGCCGCATCATGGTCGAACGCCTGGATGAACCGAGCTCGGGCATCCCACCATGCCTTGCGTTCTTCGTAGTCGTCGTAGTGAAGACCGCTCGGATCCCAGATCCCTCGCTTCGCGTCACGAGCCTCTTGTTCTGCACGCGCGAACTGATTGTGGAAGCGGTGCGAGTACCCGTACTTGGTGAAGTACGGACTCAAGCCCACGCGGACGAGTTCAACGTTGTAGCTGACCCACTTGCCGTCCTGGTTCACGAACGCGTACGCCAACGCCCTGCCGAATCGTCCTCGCAGTGCCATGGGATCGTCGCGCTCGAGCCGGACGGTCTCGGCGTCCCCGAAGAAGGCTTCTCCAAAAGCGCTCGCCTGATCACCCAGCGGAGTCGCAGCTTTCGCGGGACGTCCGTGGTTCCCGCGCTTCCCCTTCAAGTAGCCGCGGAAATCCTTTTCGATGGCGACGCGGTCTCGCCGACTCCGAATCTTTTCCTCGCTGTCGACACCAAGCAGTCGAACCGATCCGTCGAGACCCTCGACGCGAATGGTGTCCCCGTCGACTACGGCGTTCGGCGGGAGACGAAACTCCCCGATGATGAGGCCCTCATGGAGCGTCGTTCGAGGCGTCGCGCTCGAGGTCTTCGTCTCATGTGGCTCGGCGGCCTGCGGGTCCCGACGATCGGCCGTTGCACCGCGCCCGCACCCCGCGACGAGCACGCACGCCACCAACCACTGGATGCCGTTTCCCCGAAGCATTGCCGCCACGGTATGGCATCTATCGCACGGAGGCTAATCTTCGTCGTGGGGATCGTCCGGCACGCCCGCGAGCCTACGTGCGAGGCCCTTCTTGAACTCGAGGTTCATCTGGCGCCCGATCTGAATTCGCTGTGCTTGGGGAGAACCCGCACCATGCACGGACTCGGTCAGATAGCCCACCGCATTTCGCCCCATCGTCATGTTCTCGATCAAGCGCAAGATACGGATGCGAGACTCGGTCGGGACGTCCGCGCGGCCTTTGAGGTACTTGTCGAGCAATGCCTTTAGCTCAGGATGCGCTAGCTCTTTCTCCGATGGCGCGGTGCTTACCAGGCCTCCCGCGAGGTCTTGCGCGATTCTGCCGATCTCAAAGGGCATCTTCGTCACGTGGTGCTTGCACACGTTTGCGAGCATGTCGTCGTTCAAGAACGCGCCTGATTTCGTCGCTTTGCCTTGATGGGACGATGCAATTCCCGCGGCGTACATCGTCTCGTTCAAGTGGGTCATCTCGACGAGCTTGTCCTTGATGTGGGAAGCGCGGTCTACGCCGTTGTCGGCTGCGGCTTGTGCGGCGGCGCCGATGAGGACGTCACCAACGCCCGTCTTGCAGACGTAGCTTCGGCGGTGGTAGCAAGTGAATCGTTCGACGAGCATCGATGCGAACTCGTGTTCGCCGTCCATGAAGACCTGGCTCCACGGAACGAACACATCGTCGAGGATGATCATTGCCTCTTGCCCGGCGAACTTCGCGTTGCCAACGTCGATCGAGCCCTCTTCCATACTTCGGGTGTCACAGGACTGTCGGCCGTAGATGTAGGTGATCCCCTCGGCGTCGACCGGGAACGCGGCTACGACCGCATAGTCTCCGTCTTTGGGCCCGAGGCGCATGGTCGGCATCGCGAGGATCCAGTGCGAGTTGATGCAGCCCGTCTGGTGAGCCTTCGCGCCACGGAGCCAGATCCCGTCTTCGTTTCGCTTGCTGACGTGCACGAACAGATCGGGGTCGGCCTGTTCGTGTGGCGCCTTGCTCCGGTCGCCCTTCACGTCGGTCATCGCGCCACCCACTACGTAGTTGTGCTGCTGCATCTTCGTCAGGAAGGACTTCAGCCGGTCGTGGTAGGGCGTCCCATGCTTCTCGTCGATCTCGTAGGTGACAGAGTAGAGCGAGTTGAACGCGTCCATCCCCACGCATCGTTGGAAGCAGGTTCCCGTATTCTGTCCGAGCCTGCGTTGCATCATGTTTTGCCCCACGAGATCCTCGGGGCTTTGCGCGACATGCAGAAAGCGATTGATACGCTCGCCTGTCAGCGACGACTTCACAGTCGCGATCTCGGGCTCTCGGTTGGCGAGGTCGTAAGTCTCTGCGACCGCGTTGATCGAAGGTCGGATCAACGGGTGATCGACGGGTTCCTCCACCAGTTCACCGAACAAGAATACGCGGAGGTTTCGGCCGCGCAGGCTCTGGATGTAATCGTCCCCGCTCTCGATGCGTGCGGGGGTTCCGCCGTTCCCAAGGGGCATGGCTCCTCCAAAGAAGAAAAGCCTACCACGCGCGTCAGAGGGGCGCGCCCTGCAGCTCGGCCCACTGCTCCTGCACGAAAAAGCGGCCTTTGTCGTCGCGTGCGACGCGCCCGAGTGCGGTCTCGTGGTCGTGGGTGAAGAACACCCTTCCACCACGCTCGACCAGCCGGCTCAGAAGCTCCCTCTTTTCGTCGACGAGCGCTTCCGGGTTGCGGTCGTACCCCATCGTGATCGGCAAGTGGACCCACGCCTTTCCCGGAATCAAGTCCGACGCGTACACCACAGGGCCTTCTTCGCCCGGAAGCTCCGTCAACATGAGCCCAGGGGTATGCCCCTGCGACAACCAGAGCGTGTAGTCACCGCCAAGCACGCTCGACTGGTTCGCCTTGACCACCTCGAGCCGTCCGCTGGCTTCGAGCAGGTCCGGCAGCTCGGGAATGAACGATCGCCGATCGCGTTGATGAGGGTGTCGCGCCCGTTGCCAGCCATCCCAGCTCACCACGAAGGTTGCGTTCGGAAACAGAAGGGACATCGGCGCTTCTGGGTCGTATGCAGCAAGCACACCCCCCGCGTGGTCGAAGTGGAGGTGGGATAACACGACGATATCGATCTGGTCGTGCGAGAACCCTACCGACTCCAAACTCTGTAGGAGAACGTGACGCTCTTCTTGGACGCCGTACCGGTCGCGCATCGGGGGTGGAAAGAACGCGCCGATGCCAGCTTCGAAGAGCACCAACCGCCCCCGGTCTTCGACGAGTAGGGCTCGGCATGCGAGCGGAATGCGGTTTCGTTCGTCGGGGGTGACCCACTGCGACCACATCGATCGCGGGACGTTCCCGAACATCGCGCCCCCATCAAGCCGTTGGGAGTTGCTGTGCAGCGACCACGCTCTTCGGGGCTTTGCGGCCATGTGTCTAGCCTATATCATCTCAGGCTGATGCAGGAGACGTGCACGAGACGATTCGCCTTAGCCCTCGCGCTGCTCACACTCGGGGTGATCGGCGGATGCGGCGGCTCCAGGAACTCGCAGGGGGCGTCCACCCCACGTTCATCCGAACAGGGCGCCTCCGGACCGCAGCGCGGGCGGATTGCCTGCCGTTTCCACAGCTGTGCTGCTCCGTACTTCTGCAACGAGGAAACGGGGATCTGCGAGCGCCTGGCATGCGAGCAGAAGTCAGATTGCCCATACGACTACCAATGCGACCTTGCGGTCGGCGTGTGCCGGTAACCTTGCGACGGTGTGAGCGGCGCTCACATCCTTCCGCGTGGGCTTGTTACCAATGCTCACATCGCGAAACGCGCCATGTTCGCGCTGCTTACATCGCGTGCCCCGAGATGTGGGCGTTGCTTACATGGAGTCGTGCGCAAAAGTAAGCGTCGGTAACATGGGCTTGGTATGGTCGTCCCATGGACGCAACAAGCCATCGGTACCACCACGGGAACCTACGCGAAACGCTGATCGACGCTGCGCTGGCCGTGGTCGACGAGGCCGGGCCCGAGACCCTCAGCATGCGGCAACTCGCACGGACCGCCGGTGTTTCTTCCGCAGCGCCCTTTCGTCACTTTGCTGACAAGCAGGTGCTGATCGATGCCGTGGCCGAACGAGCGGCTACGATGCTCGATGCGATCATCGCGCAGGCCGGGCGTTCGGGAGAAGACGCGCTCACCCAGTTTCGTGCGATGACCGTTGCATACGTGCGGTTCGCTTCCGAGCATCCCGCGCTTTTCGACTTGATCTACAGTCGAGCGGCTCTGCCTCACGGGTTCCTGGGCGCGGTCGGGGATGAGCGGCGCCTAAAGTTGATCGCGCTCATCTACGAGGGGCAGAATGCAGGCTTGATCCCCGAGGCGGACCCCGAGCTCATTGCACTCACGAGTGAGGCGCTGACCCACGGCCTGGCGCGCATGGTCGTTGACGGGCACTCCCGGGTTCGTGCGCTTTCTTCGGAGGACGCGCGACGGCTTGCGCTCGCGGCAACCCAGTTGCTCCAATCGGGGATCGGGCTTTCATAGAGCATAAAATCACGGAATTATTGAAGAAATATGCTCCTGCGCGGCCGCATTGCTGCACTGCGTCAAAGCGCCGCATTCAGTCTTATGATGTCAGCAACAGGAAAGGAGCGATTCATGCAAATGATCTACCTGTTGCACTCCACATTCGACCAAGAGCTCATGGGGAAGCTTCGTCGACGATTCGGCGCCACGTTCGGCGGACCGATTTCTAGGCCAGCCGGCGACAAGTCGGTCAACGACAACGCTGCGCCATTCGAACTCGATCTGACTGAAGACGAGCTGACCGAAGATCTCGAGTTCGGACGCGTCGCGTAAAGAACCCGACGCTGATTCGCGCGGCATCTCCGCTTTGACGGGGGTGCCGCCGCGTTCGATAGTGCGCTTTGATGAAGCTGTCTCGCAGGTACGCCGTCGTCGCTCTTACGTCGATTTCCATTCTCGGATGCCCTTCGGTCGAGGCGCCGCCTGAAGAGCCCAACGACGCACCGGTCGTGCGGCCGGTTGAGGAGCCCTCGATCGTGGATCCGCACACCGCTCCTCCCGTCGGAGAGCCGGGCCAGCCCGCGGAGCCCATCGGGGACGCTTCTTCGGAGGAAGACATTCGTGCCGTCCTTGCGGGGGGCGTGCCTGGGGGTCGGTGGAAGGAAGGGCTTCTTTTCGAAGGCATCGCGCCGCACCCGTGGCTCAAGAGCGCGGCCAATTGGTTTCCACGAACCGAGGACGTGCAGCCCAACGAGATGCGGATCATCTTCATGGGGAGTGCGCCCTTCATCCGCCCCGGCCAGATGAACACCTCGATCTTGGTGCAACTCGGCAACGGTGAGAACTTCGTGTTCGATATCGGTGAGGGTTCGGTCGCCAACTACGTCGCCGCCGGGCTTGCGTTGAACGAGCTGAACAAGATTTTCATCACTCACCTGCACGTCGACCACTTCGGCGCGCTCCCTTACCTGGTCGTCTTCGGGGGTTGGGCCGGGCGATGGCACGAGAACCTCCAGATCTATGGCCCCTCCGGCCGCACGCCCGAGTACGGGACGGCGCGAATGGTGGAGGGTATGAAAGTCATGCTCGGCTGGCACATCGACGCCTTCAGTGTGTTTCCGGTCGGCAAGGCGTGGGATTTGGAGGTCAACGAGTTCGACTTCCGAGACAACGGCGGTGTCATCTACGACCACAACGGCGTCCGTGTCATTCATTGGCAACGCTCGCATGCGAAAGATGGCGCGAGTGCGTACCGACTCGACTGGAATGGCCTGTGCTTCGTGTGGACCGGGGATGGTCGCCCGAGCCGACTCGATGCGAAGTACGCCAAAGGGTGTGACGTGTACGTGACCGAGATGCAGCCCGAACTCGTCGAGATCAGCTCGGGGGTGCAGGGTGTGCCACCGTTCATGGGGCGCTACACAATCGACACCCATCACACGCCGGGCTACGCGGCCGGGTTTCTGGCGAACCAAGTGCAGCCGCGTCTGTTCATGACGACGCACATGCCCTTCGATCCGTACTTGAACGAGGAAGCGGTCGCCCAGGTCCGTGAACATTGGAAAGGGCCGTATCACTTTGGTGCACCCGACGGTGTCGTCGTGAACGTGACCAAAGAACAAATCTGGGTCCGCGAGGGCGTGCTTCCGGACTTCCCAAACAGCCGATCACCTCAGTTCGACCTGTCGACAGGCGCACTGGTCGTGCCCCATCCTCCGACATCGCGAGAAGAGATTCAGGAACCGTTCGTGCGTCAGCAGGAGATCGATCCGCGCAAGTACTATCCAGAGGCGTACCATCCCGAGCTGTTGGAGGAATGGCCGGTCGCAACCGATCTCGTGATTCCCGTCGAAGCCCTTCCCGAACGCATGAAGGAGACCATGGGGGAAGCGGCTCGCAAGAAGGCCGAAAACGAGGCGAAGTTGCGCGAAGAAGCCGAAACCGCGCAGTAGCCGCTGGGGCCCGCGGTGAAATTGTGAGGATTTCTCACTTTTTTCGTCTCATCGCTTGCGAGAACGCCTGGATTGGAGAATCCTTGGCCTCGATATGCGTACGATTGGATTATTGGTGGCCGCGGCTCTCGCCGTCGGTGGATGTGGATCGTCGGATGGCCCGTTTACTGTGGGCGGTGGCGGCGAGGCAGGGACAGGTGGCACCGCCGGCGATGGCGGCGGGGGCGGAGATGTTGAAGCGTTCGTGGCAACCCTCGAACACACCTTCGATCCGATTCCGGTCGATTCCGGCGCGGAAGAGTACTGGTGCCAGAGTTGGACGATCGGAAACGACGAGCCTCTTTACGTCAACCGGGTACGGCAGGTCAACGATGGCGCGTGGCATCACTCGAACTGGTTCTTTGTCCCTGAGGATGTCTTCGGTGAGGACGGGACCTGGAAGTGCAGGGACCGCGAGTTCGGCGAAGTGGCCGCCGCGGCGTACGGCGGCGTGATCTTCGCGCAGTCGACGCAGACGTTCGAGGAGGTTCAACGTTTCCCACCGGGAACGGCGATCACGGTACCGGCGGGCAGCAAGATCATCGGCAACGTGCATCTGTTCAACGCCGGCGCCGCACCGATGGACAGTGCGCTTACGATGGGATTTCAAACCATCGAGAAGAAAGATGTCGACGTCAAGCTTCGCGAGGTGAGTTTTGCCAACTACGCGATTGCGATTCCGCCACGCCAGCGATCTCGCTGGAGCCAGACGTGTGATCTCGAGGGCGTCGCCGAGGATGAATTCGAGTTCTACTACGTTCTCGGGCACTATCACGCGTGGGGCAACTACTTCAGGCTCAGTTTCGTGGACGATGCGCTCAACGAGCGCACGATCGTCGAGTTCGGATCCACCGCGGGAGACAACCTCGGTGTGACGATCGACCCGCCGGTCAAGAACGAAGGCGCCATGAAGTTGAAGTACGAGTGCGGCTACAACAACACCACGGACCGCGAGCTCGTGTGGGGCAACAACGGCGAGCAGGAGATGTGCCAGTTCCTCGCGTACATTGACGGGAACCGCAAAATCGCAGCGTTCGCGAACGGCCAGGTCCCGGTCGACATGGGTGAAGACGAGGACGGCGTTCGGATCTTCGACACCCCCTGTGGTGACGCCCCGTTCTTCGTGCCACAGGCCAATTAGGCTCCGAGGTCGCCAGCAGCGATCCACAGTTGCTCTTCACGCCCGTTTCCCGGACCATGGCCCCTACGATGCGCATGACAATTGTACTGATGGTCGCCGTCTTCGCTCTCGGATGCGGGGATTCGGCTGGCGAGGTGGATGACTTCGAGGCCACCGTCGAACACACGTTCGAGGCGATCAACGTGGAGTCGGGCAGCGACGACTACTGGTGTCAGAGTTGGACTCTGGATAACGACGACACGATGTACGTGAATCGGGTTCGCCAGATCAACGATGGCGCGTGGCATCACTCGAACTGGTACTTCGTACCGGACGATGTGTTCGGGCCCGATGGTACCTGGAAGTGTGCGGACCGCGGCTTCACACAAGCGCAGGCGGCACTCACCGGAGGCGTGATCTTCGCGCAGTCCACGCAGTCGTTCGAGGAGACTCAAACGTTTCCGCCGGGGACCGTGGTCGTCGTGCCGCCACGGAGCAAGATCATTGGCAATGTCCACTTGTTCAATGCCGCTGCCTCTCCGATCTCCACCACGCTGACGATGGGAATTCAGGCGATCGAGGAGGAAGAGGTCGAGGTCAAGCTGCGCGAGGTGAGTTTCGCGCTCAACGACATCGCGATCGATCCACAGCGGCGTTCCCGCTGGTCACAGACGTGCGACCTCGGTGACCTCGTCGATGATTCGTTCAACGTCTACTACGTGCTCGGCCACTATCACCAGTGGGGCACGTCGTTCGACCTCAGCTTCGTCGACGACCAAGGTGCGGAGGCTTCGATCGTGTCGATCGAGAGCGGGGGCGACAACCTGGGTGTGACCCTCGATCCACCGGTCAACTCGGCCGGTGCGCGGAGCCTGAAGTACACGTGCGGGTACAACAACACGACCGATCGCACGCTCGTATGGGGCAACTCGGGCGACGAAGAGATGTGCCAGTTTCTCGCCTACATCGACGGCGACCTGAAGATCGGCGCGTTTCCCGAGGGGGAGACCCCGGAGCTCATGGGCGAGACCGACGATGGCGTGTTGATGTACGAAGTGTCGTGCGGAGACGC
>JBATTM010000094.1:0-2832 GCA_049670545.1 Polyangiales bacterium | reverse complement strand
GGAAACGAATCGCTCCCGGGACCCGCCGGTTCGTCCGCGTTTCCGTGCCGAAAGTCGGCACAAGTGTAGCCGAGGACACCCTCGAGCTCGATTTCACCCTACCCGCCGGCTCGTATGCCACCATACTCATCGACGAGATTCGCAAGCGGGGTGCGCCCTCGCCCGATCCCGGCTAAGAAGCGCGCTCCCAAGCGAGGACCTTTATGATCGACATCCAGGAAAGACTCACAGCGTTCGCCATGCTGGGCGCCACGTGGGTCATGTGGCTCTTGATTTTTCTTTCGGTGATCGGCGTCGCGATCATCTTCGAACGCGTCTACTATTTCTTTTCCTCCCGCGAAGACGTTCGAAAGCTGCAAGAGGATCTCCGTCTGTTGCTCGCGAAGAACGACATTGGGGGCGCGCGTGAGCGACTGGGGCAATCCAAGTCGTTTCAGGCCAAGATCGTGTACGCGGGCGTCGAAGTCGTCGATGAAGGAGCCGACTCGGTCGAAGAGCGTCTGGCGGGTGCCACCTCCATCGCACGCACCCAGATGGAGCGAAACCTCGGGTTCCTAGGCACCGTGGGCAACAACGCCCCGTTCGTCGGCCTTCTCGGAACGGTCATCGGTGTCATTCGTGCGTTCCACGCGCTCGACCAGAGCGCGGGCAAGGTGACCAGCGGCTTGATGGCCGAGGTCGGCGAAGCGCTCGTCGCGACCGCGATCGGCCTCTTGGTGGCACTGCCCGCTGTCGCGTTCTTCAACTTCTTTCAACGTTTGATCCGCTACCGCCTCACATGGGCGGATGCCCTCGGGCGCGACCTCCTCGCGTACATGAAGGGCAGCTCTCGAAAGGGACAGGGCTAGCCCGTGGCTGGAGGCGCTCGCCAGGACGGTGACGACGATCTCATCACAGAGATCAACGTGACCCCCCTCGTCGACGTGGTCCTGGTCCTTCTGATCATCCTCATGGTCACGGCCACCGCGATCGTGTCGAAGACGATTCCCATGGAGCTTCCCAAAGCGGCAACCGGCGAGCAGACACCGGCAACTTTGGCGGTGTCCATCGATCAGAGCGGCCAGGTGTTTCTCGACACCATTCCGGTCGACGTCGAGGAGCTTCGACTCAAGGTTCGTGCCGCACGCGCGAACGACGAAGACCTCCGCGCCGTCATCGCCGCTGACGGGCGCATCGCACACGCAAAGGTCGTGCAGGTGATCGACGTGCTCCGACAGGAGCAGGTCACCAAGTTCGCGATCAACGTCCGGCCTGAGGAGATCGGGCGCTAGCACGGGGCGCGATGACCGCGACAGCGACACGGTTCGGCAACGCGAGCGCCTGGGTCTTTGAGGCCACCTGGGTCGTGCTAGCTCTGGCCGTCCACGCTGCGCTCCTTGGAGGCGTCCCTGGCCCCTCGAAAGGAGCTGGCGTCGCCGCCCCCTCCGATCCCGTGGACGTCTCCTTCATCGAGGAGGACCCCGTTGAGCCGGAACCCGAGCCAGAGCCAGAACCCGAGGACACCGAGGAACCGGAGCCGGTGAAGCCTCTGCCCAAGCCCAAAACCTTCAAAGCGCCAAAGGAGCCCCCGAAGGCCCCCGAGAAGCCTCCCGCCGCAGCACGGGAGACCCCGGTCGCGTTCGACAACGTCGTCCTCACCAACGAGAGCGAGAGCGACTCGTCATGGTCGACGGAGCAGGCCTCAGGGAAGAGTGTTGAAGGGCCGATCGGAAGCCCGGATGCCGCCGTCACCGGAGAGAGCAAGAGCGGCATCGTTGGCGGCGTTGTCGGGGGCACTGGGGAGGGAGCGGTCGTGGACGTGGGAGACCTTTCAAAAGCACCAATTCCGCCAAGTTTGAAGAGAAAGCTCGAAAGACTCTACCCCAAGAAGGCGCGCGCTGAGGGTGTCGAGGGCGAAGCCGTCGTTCGACTTCAGATCAGCCCCGATGGAGTTCCCAGCAAGATCCGCGTCATCTCGGAGACGCCACCCGGCTACGAACTCGGTGCCGCATGCGTCCAGACCCTGCGCGGGGAAAAGTGGGGCGCCCCTGTGTCCAAGGACGGGGCCCGGGTACGCACCCGGGTGACCTACCGCTGTGGCTTCGAGATCCGCTACTGACCCGCTCGAAAGGTCGGCGCTTTCTTTGACGGGCCGGCGCGCCCGGCGGTACGCCTCCGGTCATGCGCTGGATATCCTTCACGGCATTCGCCTGCGCCCTGGGTTGCCTCCCCGGTTCTGGCGACGACGACCTGCCTGGGGAGCTGGTGGGCGAGTTCGAGGCGCTTGGGACGATGGTCGAACAGAGCTGCGGCGCCGCCGTCCCAGCCCCCGACCCGATCGAATTGGCGTTCGAAGTGCGGCTCGAGGAGAGTGGTCGCGCGTACTATCGGTTGTTCGGAGGTCAGACGTTCGCGGGGACCGAGACTCAGGACGAGTTCACCTTTCAAGCCAGCCAGAGCACAGTCGTGATCCAACCCAATCAGTTTCAGGGCCTCGTCGGGTGTACGATCACACAGCGCGACATCTTTCGGTTTACCCTCGAAGAACCCGAGGACGACACATCGTTGGAGGTCGACGAGGAGGCAGACCCACCTCTCACCACGCTGATCGGCTCTCAGGTGACGGAGATGGACCCCGTCGCGGGGTCGGACTGCCGAGCTGCGCTCGCCGCGTTCGGTGGAACGTTTCAGGCACTTCCCTGTCGCATCGAGTATGTGCTGACCGGTACTGAACTGTAGCGGGTAGGCCCGAGATTAGTTGAACGTAGTGCCGGTCATCACCGCGATCAAGATCGCCGAGATCGCGACGGGACAGACGATGCGCAGCGCCCACTTCCAAGGGCCGTGGAGCCT
>JBATTM010000093.1:0-2306 GCA_049670545.1 Polyangiales bacterium | reverse complement strand
GGAGCTGCTGCTCGGCTTCCTGAAGACCGAACTCGACGAAGGGCACGATCTCTCCCGCACACTCGCCGATCCCGATGTCTCCGATGTTGTACTCGCGTGGGTCGCCCCAATCGCTGTAGTAGCTCGGGTCTTCTTCATAGGCGGGCGGCTTCTGAAGGGGCGCCAAGACTTTGCGAAACTCTTTCTTGCCCACCCGAGCGATGAACGCCTGGAAGCTTTCCTCGCCTTCGCGGTTGGCCAGATAGTGGGCCGTGATCAGCTCGACGGCCTTGGGGATGTTCTTCGAGGGGACGGCCCCGACGACCAGGCCGTAGCTTTTCGCATTTTCGGTCCACTGGCCGCCGAGGACGACGTTGAAGTGCGGGACTTTCCGGCCCCCGACCTGCCGGCTGACGCCTGTGAACCCGATGTCGGCGGCGTGGTGTTGTCCGCAAGAATTGAAGCATCCGCTCGCCTTGATGCGAAGGCGCTCGACCGCGGGGTCGAGGTCGTCTTTGACGACGTCGAGCCGATTGCGAAGCTCGGCCGTGAGGCCGCGCGAGGAAGAGATCCCGAGCTTGCAGGTGTCGGTGCCAGGGCACGACGTCATGTCGCGAATGGTTCCTGCGCCCGATTCGGCGAGATGAATCGCGTGGAGCCCCTCGTGGAACGCGACGGCGTCGGCGCCGCTCACCCAGCGGAAGGCCAAGTTCTGCTCGACCGTGCATCGAATCGCGTCGCCGGTGTACTTGCGGGCGAGGGTGGCGAGAGCGCGGCCATGCGCGGAGGTGAAGTCGCCGAGCGGCATCTTCACGATCGCTGTGAAGTAGCCGTCTTGCGCCTGGGGGCGAAGGTTGTGCTTGGCCCACTCTTGGAAACCCGCCGGGCCGTCGGTGGGGAGTGGCCCCGGATCGCGGATCGGCGTCTCGTCGACCACGTGAAGGTCTTGCAGAAAGTCGGTCCAGCGGGGGTCGTGTCGAAGGGTCTCGCGCTCTTCGGCGACGAGCTTCTTGAACTCGTCGATGCCGAGCTTTTGCACCAGGAACTTGATGCGGGCGCGGGCGCGGCTCTGCTTTTCGCCAAGGCGTGCGAACACGCGGGCCACCGCTTGCGAGAGCGGCAAGAGTTCTTCTTCCGGGCAGAACTCGGCAAGCACTTTGGCCTGCACGGGCACCGCGCCGAGACCGCCGCCCACGACGACCCGAAAACCCCGCTTTCCGTCGCGGATCTGCGCGACGGCGCCGAGGTCGTGAAAGGTGACGAGACCGCACGGCTGGTCTTCGCAGCCTGAGAACGCGATCTTGAACTTACGGCCGAAGTCTTGGACGTCGGGATGCCCGAGGAAGTACTGCGTGCACGCGTGCGCGTACGGCGCGACGTCGAAGGCTTGGGTGGCACACACGCCCGCGTACTCGCAGGCGGTGACGTTGCGCACGCTATTGCCGCACGCCTCGCGGGTCGTAATACCGACCGCGGCAAGGCGACGCATCATGTCGGGCGCATCTTCGATGTGAATGAAGTGAAGCTGGATGTCTTGGCGCGTGGTGACGTGCAGGATCGAATCCGAGTTTTCCTCGGCGAGCTCGGAAAGAGTTTCGAGCTGCGCAGCGCTCATCTTCCCGAATGGGATCTTGATGCGCATCATGCCCGGCGCGTCGAATAGGGTGTCGGGCCCTTTGGTGAGTGGGCGTGGGAACTCGAGCGGCTTTTGGCCGGTCCCGTCGTCTCGCATGCCGTTGTCGTAACGCTGGCCGTAGACACCGCGACGAAGTCGCGTCTCGGCGAAGATCTTGTCGTCGAGCTTGCCTTCTTTTTTGAGCTCGATCTGGCCCTCGAACAGGTCGACCTCTGTTGCGAGTTGCTCCGGCACCTGTGTACCGAGCTGTTCTTTCCACGAAGTCATGATGCTCCTGTACCTTGGCGGGCGAACCGAGCCGCCAGGGCGAAGTCCGACTATTCCGCAGTTTTCCCGATGGTCAAGTCAACAATCATCAAAACCGGGTCAATCATCTATTTTGACGAAGAAAACGATGATAATTTCATGACTGAAACAGTCAAGATTATGACTTTCGGCCCCGTGTTTGCCAGCCCAACGCTTGCCGCTATAGTGCCGCCGCTCGACGCCCGATGTTAAGGTGTCGCTCCATTCGGGGATCGTCTAATGGCAGGACTCCAGTTTCTGGTACTGGCTATCTAGGTTCGAATCCTAGTCCCCGAGCTACTCTTCGACTAAGAAGCGCAACCAATCCAATCGGCCCCATCGTCTAGTGGTTAGGACATCGGCCTCTCACGCCGGTAACACGAGTTCGAATCTCGTTGGGGTCACC
>JBATTM010000092.1:0-2150 GCA_049670545.1 Polyangiales bacterium | reverse complement strand
AGGCGCCATCGGATACATCGTGCAAGAGCAAGTCGCTGTACAACATGACGCCCACCCCATCGTCTGTTTGAAGCGTGGGCACGTGACACTTGGCGCACCCGACCGACACGAACAACGCGTCGCCCCTCGACACGAGGGCCGGGGACCCTTCCCCGCGCGGGGGAGGTCCGAGAAGTACGAGGTAGTCTTCGATGGCGTCGACCATTGCAACGCCGACTTCGGGGTCGGGCGAATCGTCCACATCGTCGAGGGCCCCGAAAGTCGCGCCCTCCTCAGACGGGAGGGTGAGACCAAGCTCGTTGCTCAAGGCGTCCCGCACGAACTCGCGAACCGTCGGCACGTTTGCCTTCCAACCGAACCGTCCAAGTCGCCCATCGGGCAGGACATGCGGACGACCCGCGATGCCGTCCTCGTCGAGATCCAGCGGGTCGGCCATGGCTTCGATCGTCACACGCGGAATCCGCTCGATCAGTCCCAGCCCGAATACGGCGGGAGTCTGGCGAGCCTCGAAGAAATTGGACGCGGCATCAGGCTCGGGGCGCTCCGGCATCGCGAAGGTCGCATGACGTGCGATTCCCGTCCCAGCAGACGGAGCGGAGAAGGTGCCGTCGGGCCCGATGATCCCCTGGCGCATCGCATCGACACCAGACGGCCCCGCCCCACCAATCGTCGGCAAGAAGTGACATCCCCGACACGAGTCGCCGTTGAACGCGGGGCCCACACCCTCGCTGAACGATACGTCTCGATCGAACGCCGCCCGGCCCTGCTCGAAACGAACGCGCGCTTGCTCATCCAGCAGACCCAGTGGCCCCCCATACGTCCCCGGTTCAGGGATCGGGGAACGGGGGGGCACCAACCCCTCCGAAGCCTGATCCGCACCGCCAAGCGAGCCCAAGAAAGCGAGGAGGTCGCGTCGATCGTCGTCGCTCATTGCCGCGTACGCCGCGGCCGAAGCCTCCGCTTCCCCGCCGTGCCATCGGATCGCTTCATCGATGGTACCCGCACGCCCATCATGAAGATATGGGGCCACCGCGATGACTCCCCACAGCGGCTGGGTCCGAAACTCCACCCCCGTGGCTTCACCCATGGTGAAGCGGTCCGCGAGGTCTTCGCCCATGTCATGGAGCAGCAGGTCTGAGTACACCGGGATCGCGCCGCGAGGTCCCTCCAAGGCAGGTGCGTGACAAGAGCTACACGCGGCCTCCTCGAATCGTTCGGCACCGCGACGGGCAGCCTCGTCGCGCGGCCCGGGCGTCGGCGCGGCGAGGGTCATCGAGTACGAAACCAAGTCGAACAACTCGTCCGGTGAGAGCTCCGGGTCTGGCACACCGTCATCATCGATCGTCTCGGCGTCTGGCAAGACCGACTGCTTCGGCAGCGCCGGCAAAAGTCCGCCGCCAAGCACCATCGGAAGCTCCGCGCGCTGCGACGCCGATAGCGGTCTCGTCGTCACGCCCATGTGGTTGAAGAGGGGCCCGCGGATGAAGATCTCGAGGTCGACCGTCTGTGCCTTGCGCCCGAACCGACCGACGAAACCATTGACGATGTTGGCGCGACCGCTGATCCCGTCGCCATCGAGGTCGTCTGGATCGGCACGGCTCAAGATCTCCTCGTCGGCGACCTCGAGAAGAAGCCCCGCACCGAAGAAGGGAATCGGATTGCGAGGCGCGACCACGTTGGTCTCCGTGTCGGAGGGGTCGCGACCAAGGCTCCACGAGTACTGGCGCTGAACCCCATTCTTCCCTCGCGGGAACGTCGAATCGTCGAGCAGGAGCGCCCCTGCCAGCAGGAAGTCTCGATAGTGCCCTGCCGAACCGCCTACGACTGGCTTCTCGTGACAGCCTGCGCAGAACGTCGCGTTGAACTCGGGGCCAAGCCCGCTCTCAGGTGTGAATCGGCGCTCCGCGAGATCGCGACCACGCTCGAAGGCAGAACGCTGCGCGGCGGTGAGGGTGGGCAGGGGATCCCCGAGCGCACCGAAGATCGCCGGGTCCGGGCCCGCTGCGCCCCCACCTCCGCACCCGAGTGCGAGGACGGCGAGGCCGATCGTCCCGCAAACGGGGCGCACAGACGGCATGAAGAATCCCACGTGTTGGAGGCTCGCACGAAAAGATACGGCGCCCAGGATGGCGCCGTGTCTCATTCAGAGT
>JBATTM010000091.1:0-4812 GCA_049670545.1 Polyangiales bacterium | reverse complement strand
CCTCAACCCCTCCGAAAAGGGGAAACCCCGCGAAAAGGGGACAGTCCCCTTTTCGGAGGGGTTAATAGAACGTGTTCTATTTTGGGTGAGGGCGTGCTGCAGGTCAACGCGAAAATCGCGTGGCTTGGGTCGTGGCGATGGCCGCAGCCACTACTCGAGGCCGTCGTCGACGAGGTTTTCCCAGGCGTCGGAGCCTTCGATGTGGGCGGTAAACCAATCGAGGACACTGGTCCCTGCGATCTCGGTTTGGAGGGTGCCGATCGATACGCCCGGAATGATGTCGTCGCCAGGTTCGGCGCGGAGCAGAGTCGTGTGCGCGGACCCATCCGGGATGAACCTTCGGTATCGCTCCGGGTAGTTCTCCGCGATTCTTCCGGTCTCACGGAGCAGCGATTCGGTGAAATCGGCTGCTGGAATCATGAGGAAGGTCGTCGCGATGACGAAGTCAGCGCTGAAGCTGAGAGCGCTCATCGTCACGTTGGGGTCGGTGTCGAGCTGCCATTCGAGATACCGGGTGACGTGCCCATTGCCCGTGCAGTCATCACAAGACTCCGGAATCATCGAGGACGCGTTCCAGCCCCCAAGAAGAGTCTCGTTGACGAAGTCGGGCTCGCCATCGATCGCGACGCCCACCCCCGAATCGTTGAACACGATGATCTCGGCATCCGGATAGTAGAAACGCACCAACGGCAACGCGACGATCGTGCCGAACGCGCCGCCGCTCACGCCAGTGAGGACGATTCGCTCGGGGTTCGGAAACTCTGCCACCGTCACGTCGAGCGCCGATGTGAGGTTCTGAAGGCCACGCTGATAACTCAGGCCAGAAGCTCCATCCCCGATGATGCTTTCGGGTAGGTCGCGGTCGACGTCCCCGGCAAAGAGTGACCCGTCGCAGTACGGGAGATACACAACGTCCCAATCCGCGACAGGGTTGCCCGAAAGCGTCGGATCCAAAACGCCGATTGCGGGAAGCGGCCCGGCAGTCTCAGCCGCTGCGCAAAACTCGGGCCAACACGCCCCGCCGCCTTGAAGAAAGATCACGAGATCGTCGGAGCTGCCCTCACGCGTATCCACCGTCCATTGCCCACCGCGAATGCAGATCGGCACACGTGGCCCAGAATCCAGATCGTCTGGCACCGCGAACTCGAAATGCTTCACACCGTTTTCGTCAGCAGCGGGGTCGTTCGAGGGGGTGAACTCGCCGACGTAGCGTGTGACACCTTGGTCGTAGAGCTCTTGGAAGACGGCATCGCCACCCGTGCCACCCTCGCCACCGCTCCCGCCACTGTCGTCGGAGCACCCGAGGAGGGCAACACTGCCCATCAAGACCACCATCCAAACCAAGCTATGCATTCTCATGAAACCTCCTGAGGCCACCCGATGAGCCTATCGGCGGCGCCTAGTGGTACGCGGGCACCCACGCCTCGTCAAAGGAAAATCGGCGCGAATCCAAAAGCGATTCCGCCGCCTGCAGCGCCCTAGCGTGGGGGGGGTGGAGGCGGGCTGCAGCCACCCGTTTCACGGGCCAGAAGGCCTTTGCGGACGTCCGGCGCCGCCGCGACCATCGCAGCCATCAAGCTGAGCGGCTGGGCCTCCCACGTGGCCAACGCCTGGTCGCTCTCTGCGGCGATCACATAGACGTCGCTACCGTCCGCCTGTGCGGACCACGATACGTCGCGCATCGTTCCCGCGATCGCGTCGACCAAGAACGCAGGGTCGTCCTGGACGCGTACGCGCCAGACGGCGACGACTTCCGATCCACTCTCGAAGACCCCGAGCCGATCGCCGCGCCACTGGATCGCGCCGGCCCACGCAGCGCTTTCGTCGTAGCCTGCGCGCAGTAGCGTCGCGTAGACGTACCAAGCGCCCGCACGGTCTTCGATCGATAGCTCGCTCCCGTCGACTGGTGTCGAGAGTGCTTCCGTCGGCGCGTCGATCGGCGTGAACCCTTGCGCCACGAACCCCTCGTACCCGAGCATGGCGTCGAGTGCGGACTGCGGCGTCGCCATGAAAAAGGCGGCGCGCCCGGGAAGCCCCTGAGCCTGCGTGGCATTGCCGAGGAGATCGATGCCGTACGCGTAAGGAAACGTCCCCGCGGACGCGTCGATGGAAAGCGAGAGGTCCTCCGCCGCTTGCTTCGCGCTCTCCTGGAAGCTCGTATAGATCTCCTCCCAGTCGATAGACGTGAGATCGATTCCTTCTTGCTCGTAGTACCATGCGAACGAAGCGTACTGCGCGTCACCTTCGATCACCGTTCGCGCACCCATGACCGCGTCGGTCGTGTCGGCGCCTCGAAACACCTCGGAGATCCCAAACTCGATGTCCTGAAACGCATGCACGAACTCGTGGGCGAGGATCGTTTGCGCAAATCCTTCGTCGTAGTCGCGATCGATGACTGTGATCGCGCGGTCGCGCGAGTTGTAGTACGCGGCGACCGACGAGATGCGAAGATCGATCGCGTCCTCGAGCGCACTGCCCGCAGCGTCAGGAAGGAACCCGACCAAACGCAGGCCCCGCGTTGCCGGGTCATCGCCCGTGAAGTCGTCCTCCGAGAATCCGCTCCGCGTTTCCTCTTCGAACTGCGCCACGCTGATCGTCCGAATCGGTGGTACGTCCGTGGAGTCCTGCTCGAGCAACTCGGCCACGGACTCGAAGATCCCAAGCTGACAGCCCGCCTCCGTGATGTCGCAGTTCGTGAGGGTGTCGGGGATCGCAGGCCTCTTGGGCGCCGGCGCGGTGCCGTCGCCGCACGCAACGACGAGCATGAGCGTCGCAGCACCAAGGGCAGAAAGGAGTTTCATCGTGTTAAGCCTACTGAGTGGGGGGCCAGGAGGGCCAGATAAGCGGTCTGAAGGAGCATGGCGCCGGGGGAACGCCCGTCAACGGAAACCAAGCGCTGGCGCGACCCCGGCGGTGTGACGATTTCGGAACGCCCTGTGAGGTGAGCCACGATACAAAGAACCCGGAAGGCGGTATCGTCGGCGCCCCGGATTCGTGCGCAGCCCGCAACAAATCCTGAAACGTTCCGATAATGGCTACCGACATGCCCCCTTTTCATCCTCGCTCCGCAAGTCGTGTCGCTGCACCGCAGACACTGGTGTTGATCTTGGGTTTCGCGCTGGTTGCGGCTGCATGCGGCGAGCTTGGGTGCCCGAGCGAGTTCACGGACGTTTCGGGCGTGTGTGTGCCGAGCAAGGTCGACGAGGACCCGATGCAAGAACCCATGCCGGAACCCGATCCACCCGCTGAACGGTGCGACGGGATCGACAACGATGGAGACGACCTCATCGACGAGCCATGGCCATCCCTTGGCAACCCGTGTGGAGACGGGCTCGATGTGGGGGAATGCATCGCCGGGGTCTGGGTGTGCAAGGCCGACGAATCGGGCATCGAGTGCCAGGGGTCCGTCGGCCCCACTGCCGAAATCTGTGACGGCAAAGACAACGACTGCGACGGTATCGAAGACAACGGCGGCGACGAGGTTTGTGATGGCGAAGACAACGACTGCGACGGCTTGATCGACGAAGGCGTGCTGGTCGTCATCAAGGAAGACGTGTTCGCGGGCATCGGCTCGGTTGCAGCCATCGAAGGTGGTTTCGTCGTGACACGAATCTTCAACGAACAGCTTCGCGTCGAGACCTATGACCGCGAGGGCAACCGAACCGGCCATCGCGATGACCTGGACATCGAGAACGTAGGCGGCTTCCTCGACTCAGACGGTGCTGAGCGCGAGGTGTGGATCGCGTGGGGAGACCGGAGGTACACCGCCGCCTCGGTGATCGTCGATGCCAATCTGATCCCGGTCATTACGGATTCCCGCGACCTTCATCCCGCCTGGGACCAGGTTACGATTCTCCCCACGTCGATCCCGCCATTTCATCCACGCGTATCCGCGTCGTCTAAGCGACTCGTCGGGTACGCCACCCCCAGCCAGTTCGCGATCGCCGAGTTTGGGGATGGCCTGGCTTCCGTGGCAAGCGAGCCCACCCTCGTATCCGACTTCCCCGCAATCACGGCGTTCGAGACTGCAAACGCATGGGTCGTTCGAGAGGCCGGCGACACCCTCCGGGGGGCGGTCGTACTCGACGACGGGCGCCTACTCTTCGACATCGACATCGGCCGAGGTGAGGCGCCCAGCGTCGCCGAGTCGGTCGAGGCGCTCGGGGTCGCCTCCGTATTGAATGGAGACGCCCAACTCACGGAGCTCAATGGACTGAGCTTGCAATGCATCTCCGGAAAGTTCTGCAACGAGACGTTGTCGGAAGCCGTCCTCGGGGAGGCCGCGAGTGGCCCCACTGCGCTCGCCTACGAAGCGAGCCGCGACCTGTGGTTCATGGCGCTCGGCGCGCAGATCGCGGTCGTCGGCAGAGAGGACGGACGAGCCACTGTCCAACAGATCGTGTCGAGGGCCGATCTGGCGGAGGCGGTCAACCGCGTGGATATCGTGGAGCGCGAGGGAACGGTCGCGATCATGCAGACGGACGAGATACGCGATTCGGCGCTCACGTTCCTAGGATGCCTCTGAGGTCGCATGCAGCGAAGTTCGTGTGCACTCATCCTGTCGCTTCTTGGGTTCATCGTCCTTGCTGAGTCTGCGTCGGCGGACACACACGAGGGAGCCCAGGTCTCTCCGCGTTGGCTCGTCGTCCCTGCGTTCCTCGAGGAGGATGTGGAGGCCCTCCTCACGACAACGGACCTAGTACGACACGACCTCGCAGGGCGTGGGGAGGCCGTGTGGCGAGCCGACCGCGCATCGGAGCGATTCGAAGTCGTCGGATCCGCACCTGCACCCGAGCTGAGCCAGAACGACAT
>JBATTM010000090.1:0-41483 GCA_049670545.1 Polyangiales bacterium | reverse complement strand
ACACGACGTCGTATGAGAGCGAGGGGTCACGTGAGCTCGAGCGCCAAGAGGTGGCCGACATGGCCAAGGCATTGCTCGATCGGTTGCAGTCGAGCAGCTAGCGCGATTTCTTGCTGCCGAAGAGTGGCTTCGTGTGAACCGTAGCCCCGATTGCCAGGAACCAGGTTTCACCCACGTTGAACGTGCTGCGGTCGATTGTCGCCCCTGACGGCGTGTTCGCGGTCATCAGTGGCAGCCAGCCGAACTGTGCGAAGAAATCGACCAGCAGCTTGCGCTGCATCGTGTAGCCGCCGCCGAGAAAGAATGGAAGCTCCACGACGTTGCTGAAGCCGGCACCACCGTTGATGTTGGCGACCGCAAGGCCACCTCCAATTTCGACGTAGCCATGGTCGGTGAGGTTCACGGCGGCGGCACCTCCAAACTCGAAGTCGAACGTGTTGTTGCTCGGGCCCCCGAACTCGTTCCCGTTGCGGTAGAGGAAGTCGACGTTCATGTCGATCGTGAAGATGCCGAATAGCTCGATGACACGCATCGGGATCCCGGCTTTCAGGGTGAAATCGGTATTGCTGGGAAGGACCATCACGAGATCGACGCCCGCGAGGAAGCCTCTGTCGCCTTCGTAGAACTGATATCGCCCATACACCGGGATGTCCCCGTAGCTCGCGTTGGGTGAGAAGATGATCGACACCAAGCCGACGCCGCCCGGCGCAGGCACGGATCCCGTGAGCTCCGTACTCAAGCCGAGCTCGAGTCCGTCGATCGGGCTGATCGCCCCGCCGATGTCGAGCGAAGAAAACGTCCCTGGGCCGAAGGTACCTCCGACGGTAATCCGGCTGTCCGCTCGCACCATGCCCTCGTTCAACACGAGGGGGCGGCGCGCGAAGCGAGTGGGGTATCCATGGAAGGTCGCGATGGCCTTCTCCACCTCTTCCTCAGGAATCGCATCTCCCGACGATGCTGCTTCGCTTTCCATCTCGCCGGCTTCTTCGACCACGGTGGTGTCGAGGGCTTCGTCGTCCGCGTGGGCCAGAACGGTCGGAGCCAGACCCAGAGCCAGCGCGCAACATAGAGCAATCCTAGGCATACTTCTCCCCAGTCAAAACGCGGCGAGTCTACCCTGGTTGGCGCCGCTGGTAACCCCTTTTTCCCCGGGATGGTGGCGCGGGTCTATTGGGCGCGGTCGGCGTGAAGGGAGAGGCTGCCCTCTTCGGTTCGGGCGACCACGAGGCGCCACGGGTGGCAACATACGTCGCAGTCTTGGACCAGCTCGCCAACCGTTTCGGGGTCGATGAATACCTCGACGGCTTCGAAGCAATAGGGACAGATGACTGTGCCCGTGTCTTCCAAGGCCTTCGAAGGATACTTGATTCTTCTCGTCGAGCATCCCTCCGGAGGTCGACGAGTGGACCGTTCGACCCTCGAACGCACATCGCTCCCCCGGATGGACGGACAGTCGATAGTCGTCGTACGATGCGGATTCCTCCAGACCCGGAGTGTCCTATGAGCAAGTTCGATGGTTTTGGCCCCGAGACGAAGAAATTTCTTCGGGGCCTCGGGCGGCACAACGAAAAGGCATGGTTTGACGCTCACCGAAGCGAGTATGAGGCGTACTACATGGAGCCCGCGAAAGCGTTCATCGAGGCGGTGGGCCCCAAGGTCGAGAAGTTCGCGCCCGACATTTCTTGGGAGCCTCGCGTCAACGGATCGATCTTTCGCGTGAATCGCGACATCCGGTTCTCGAAAGACAAGACCCCCTACAAAGACCACGTCGACCTGTGGTTGTGGCAAGGGCAGCGCAAGACGGCGCTCTCGGGGTTCTTTCTGCGGATTCGGCACGATCGAATCCACCTTGGCGCTGGCTCTCATGGGTTCGCGAAAGAAGCTCTTGCGCGCTACCGCAAGCGTATGAACGACGAGAAGTCCGCGGGGGTCCTCTCTTCGCTAGTGAAACGCCTCGAACGTGCGGGGTATTCGATATCCGAGAAGCACTACAAGAAACCACCGCGCGGGTTCAACGGAAACGCTGCCGGCGCGGAGTTGGTTTTGCAGGCCGGTCTTTCTGCAAGCATCGAGCGAGCTGCGCCTGCCGAGCTATCGAGTACGAAGTTCTCTTCATACTGCGCACGAGAATGGAAGAAGCTCGCCCCGCTTCACCATTGGTTGATGCAGGAGATCGCCTAGCGCGCTACAACTTTGCGTCACCTGGAGGAACCTATGACGCTCTCGCTGCAGGAGATCTCGGATCGCCTCGAGATCCAAGACTTGGTGTTCAACTACTCGGCCATCGTCGACCAGAAGCGGTGCGACGATCTACGTGAGGTCTTCACGGAGGACGCTCACATCGACTACAGTGCGTTCGGGGCTCCGGTCGGTGGGCGCGATGCAATCATCGAGTTCTTGAACAAGGTGTTGGTGATGTTTCCGAACCACCAACACCTAAACACCAACGTGCAGATCACCGTCGACGGCGATACTGCCACCGGTCGGGTCATGTGCTTCAATCCTCAGGAGATGAACATGCCGGATGATAAGACTCACATCTTCATGTGCGGGCTTTGGTACATCGACGAATACCGCCGCACTTCCGCCGGTTGGCGAATCGCCAAACGGGTTGAAGAGAAGAGCTACGTCTACAACATGCCGTAGAGCGTAATTAACCCCTCGTAAAAGGGGACTGTCCCCTTTTATCGGGACTCGACGGCGACGTAGTCGCGTTTTGTGGCGCCGGTGTAGATTTGGCGAGGGCGGCCGATGCGGACGTCGGGATCTTCCATCATCTCTTTCCAGTGGGCGATCCAGCCGGGGATTCTGCCGAGCGCGAACAACACGGTGAACATGTTGGTGGGGATGCCCATGACCCGGTAGATGATGCCGCTGTAGAAGTCGACGTTGGGGTAGAGCCTGCGCTCGATGAAGTACGGATCCGACAGCGCGACCTCTTCGAGCTGCTGCGCGATATCGAATAGCGGGTCATCGATCGCCAGGTGCTTGAGCAAACGGTCCGCGTACTTCTTCAAGATCATCGCTCTTGGATCGAAGTTCTTGTAGACGCGGTGACCAAAGCCCATGAGTCGGCGGTCACGGTCCTTGACCTGGCTCATGAAGTTTTTGCAGTCGCCGCCTTCGGCCTGAATCTCGTTGAGCATCTCGATCACGGCTTGGTTCGCTCCGCCATGCAGCGGGCCCCACAGTGCGCAGATCCCTGCACTGATCGCGGCGTACAAGCTCGCTTGGCTCGAGCCGACGAGGCGAACAGTCGACGTGGAACAATTCTGTTCGTGGTCGGCATGAAGAATTAGCAAGACGTCGAGCGCCTTGACCAACTCCGGGTCGGGTTCGTACGTGGGTTCGGCGGGGTGCGAGAACATCATGTGGATGAAATTCGCGGAGTAGCTCAGTTCGTTCCGAGGGTACGCGACGGGACGTCCAAGCTGCTTCTGGTAGCTGAACGCTGCGATCGTTCGAAGCTTCGATAGCAGGCGCGCGATGTGTTCGTGGTTGTTGACGTCAGGTTCGAGGCTGTCCGGGTAGTATGCGGAGAGGGAGCAAACCATCGACGACAAGATGGCCATCGGATGCGCGCGAGAGGGGTACCCGTCGAAGAAGTGACGCATGTCTTCGTGCAACATGCTGTGATACGTCAGGGAATTGGAAAACACAGCGAGCTCGTCCTTGGTCGGCAGATCCCCGTAGATCAACAGGTACGCGGTTTCGACGAAGGTCGAATGCTCCGCTAGCTGTTCGATTGGATACCCGCGATACAGAAGCACACCTTCTTCGCCGTTGATGAAGGTGATGTCGCTCTTTGTCGCCCCGGTATTCATGTAACCGGAGTCGAGGGTGATCAGGCCCGTGTCTTTTCGGAGGCTGCGAATGTCGATGCCGCGTTCGGCGTAGGAGCCTTCGACAATGGGCATTTCGTAGGTGGTGTCGTCGTAGTTCAGCGTCGCCTTGTTGCTCATATCGTGATCGTTCTAGCCCGCAGAGGAGACCTGAGCAATCGTGTCGGCGACGTTGTTTCGGAAGCGTTTCGTTGCGAGTTCTCGTCACCCAGGCGCGGAGGGACCCTGATAGGTGTCGCTGCCGAACGCGAGAATCGGGCCAAACACGAAACTCAGGAACGCGAGCCCGAACCCGTACAGAGCTCCATGACCAAAGGACTTGGCGAGGTCGATCGAGAGAATGACGGAGACGACGACACCGACGAGCGGAATCAACAGCAGAAAGATCCACCAAATCGGCCGCCCGACGATTTCCAGAATCACGATCACATTGTAAACCGGGATGATCGCCGCCCATCCGGGCTTGCCGGCCTTCTCGAAGATCTTCCAGGCGACCACCACGTAGAACGCGACGACGACAAGCCAGATCAACGTTCCCACGACCCCGATTTCCTCATCGCCCATGCCTTCTCCTTTGGTGACGGCACTAGTCAACTGCCCTTCGCAGCGTATCAGAGCACGGAACCGCCGCGAAGATGTCGATTTCAATCGAGGTTGAACACGTGCGCGGCGTTGTCGTGGAGAAACGCACGCCGGCCTTCATCGGACAGCCCCAAGGTGTCGAGCTGGGCGATGCACTTCGCGGGCGGGATCATGGGCCAATTGCTGCCAAACAAGACCTTGCGAAGCCCTGGGCCGCGCAAGAATTTCACGAGGGCATCCGGATACCGTTCGGGGGTGTACGCCGACGTGTCGATGTACACGTTTGGGTACTTTGTCGCGAGCGCGATCATCTCGTCGGTCCAGGGGTAGCCGATATGCCCACCCACGATTCGAAGCTCCGGGAACTCGCAGGCGACCTCGTCGAGATAAGGAATCGGCCGACCCGGGTCGCTCGGGAGGAGTGGCCCAGCGTGACCCACCTGCAGGCAGAACGGGACCCCAAGCTCTACGCACTCTGCGTAGATCGGGTAGTACCTACGGTCGTTCGGGGGGAGACCCCACAGCCAAGGCAACTGTCGCACTGCGACGAATCCGAGGTCCTTGACGCACCGGCGAAGTTCGCGCACCGCATCCATGGGTCGATACAGATTCACGGAGGCGACGCCGATCAGGCGCTCCGGTTGGGCTCGCGTCGCAGCTGCGACTTCATCGTTCGACAAGAGTGCGCCCGACGGGCCCCACCACGCGGACAGCAACGCGCGCCCGATGCCCGCCGCATCCATTGCGCCAAGGGTCAATCCTACCGGAATCTCGTCAGGGATCGCCTCCACCTTCATCCATCGCCGGAGCGACCCGAACATGTCGTGATGCATGAACTCCTTGGTCGGGTGTTGGATCCACGCATCGATGATTGGCTCACCCATCGGGTCATACTCCTCGCGCGCGTCGGTCGAGGCAAGCCTCTTGCCGGAGCCGGCCCTTCTTTCTAGTATCGCGGCATGAACACGCGCGTGAGGGAAGCAGCGAGCCTTCTATTATTGGGGGCGACAATTGTGGTGGCAGGCTGTTCGGACGACGACGGTGGCGGCGGCAGCGGCGGGACTGCCGGCATGGGAGGTGCTGGGGGCGCGGGTGGCTCGGTCGATGTGCCCCTCCGCATTCTCGTCACCAATGACGACGGCTTCGACGCAGAGGGCATCAATGCCATGGTCGAGGCCCTCATCGAGAACCCGGCCAATGAAGTGGTCGTCTGTGCGCCCGACATGAACCGCAGCGGTTCCGGCGACATGACCGACTGCGGTGCGCTCACCGCGTTCGAGGACGAAACGCTCGGTGGCTTTCCCGCCACGGCGGTTGATGGGTGTCCTGCAGACGCCGTGAACTACGCGCTCGACAACCTCTACCCTGCTGACGATCCTCCTGACGTGGTGTTGTCTGGGATCAACGACGGGCAGAACGTCGGCAACGTGGGAGAGAACGGGTTTCTCTCTCAGGTGTCTGGCACAGTGGGTGCGGCGAAGACCGCAGCCCGACGTGGAGTGCCCGCGCTGGCTTCGTCGCAGGGCGATGGAAACGTCGTGGATTTCCCAGCAGGGGTGGCTGAAGTGATTCTCTGGCTTTCCGAGAATCGTAACGCGATCGCGGCCGGCGAGTTGACGACGGCGACCATCGATAGCCTCAACATCCCTAGTTGCGGCGAAGACTCGCTTCGCAATCCCCTCGATCCGCTCGAAGTCCCCCTCGCCACCGAGAACCCGAACGGGTTTCCTTTGACGAGCACGCAGAATTGCGAGCGCGAAGGGATTGATCCGGACACCGACGTCAACGCGTTTTTCACCGGGTGGGTGACGCTCACGGAAGTCCCCACCGAGTAGGTTTGTGCCGATAGACTGATTGTCGTACGCTCGCGCGCGATGCGTGGTGTGTGCTTGGTGGCTGTCTCGTTTGCCTGCCTTGCCGTTGTGGCCTTTGGCTGTGGCGGTTCCGATACCGTTGCATCCGGTGGCACGGTCGGCGCAGGTGGCGTTGGGGGTACGGGTCCGTCCGCGTTGGTGACCTCGGGGTACGTCGCTTCGAGGTTCGGGTTCTTCTATCCTGACGGACTCGACAGTGAGTTCGCGGGTTTCGACCTCGACAACCGCATCTCCCGCGCGGACTCTTCCGGGGCGAACGAGTGTCCGCACGACGATTTCATGACCCCCGACGGACGACAGGGCATCGACTACAACTTTCTGCGAATCATCTTCGACAGCCGAATGAAGGAAAGCGGGGAGTTCTTCTTCGGCGGTTTCCGTGAGGGCCAGATCGTCGATGGGGTGATCAACGGCGCGGTCAAGAACGGATCGATGACGATCTTGCTCGATGTGCAGGGGGTCGACGACCCGGCCAACGACGACGAGGTTTCCGTCCAAATCTTCGGCAGCCAGGACTCACCCATGAAAGGGACCAACGACGAGGTGCTTCCGTTCGCGACCTTGAGCGTGCACCCGGATGATACCTATCATACGCAGCGGGTCAGCGGCAGCATCGTCGATGGTGTACTGACGGCCGGACCGTTCGATCTCATCTTTCCGATCAACATCCAGATCGTGCGAGATGAGTTCGTGATTCGTCAGAGCTGGCTCCGCATCGAACTCGGCGAGGACACATTCGAAGGCGTCATCGCGGGCCTTTGGGACGTCAACAACATCCGAGACATCATCGGCAAGCCGACGACCGACAACGGCAACGCCGCGAACTTCACGATCGAAGAGTTTGAAGAGGCGATGCTCACCCACGCGGACGCGGCGTTCGATGAGGATGCTGGAATCTGCACGTCGTTCACGACCATGTTCATTTTCAGTGGCGTACAGGCGTTCATCGCGCAGGGTGGGGGCGGCCCGGGCAGCGGCGGGGGTGGCGGGTCAAACGGTGGCCCGATCGACACCCCGCTCGACCAGTGCGTCGGCGCCGCGGACCAGGCGGCGCTCGAAGACATCGGAGGTGTGGGTGTGATTGGTGGCCTCGCTGCGGAATGCCCGGCGTCATCGTGTGGAATGGAGCTGACGAACGTTCTCACAAGCGGGGGCTCGGACGCGGCACGCATCGCACTTGGCGATTGCATCGCGCAGTGCATCACCGATCAGAGCGGGCTGTCCCGCATGTGCACCGATTGCTACGGTTCGATCGCTGCATGCTCGACGTCGTTCTGCTTGCAGCCATGCGCAGCCGATCCGGGCTCTCAAGAGTGCGCACAATGCGCGCTAGACAACTGTTCCAGCCTCGACGATTGCACCGGCCTCTAGAAACATGTCGCTACTCTCGATGTTCAAGCCGCAAGGCCCGAGTGGATTCGGGTACGGCACAACCGCGGCGCAGGTCACCAGTGGGCTCGACCTGACTGGCCAGACGATTCTCCTCACGGGATGCAACTCGGGGATCGGTTTCGAAACCCTGACGGTGCTCACCCAGCGTGGCGCGCACGTGATTGCTGCTGCGCGGACGGTCGACAAGGCGCAGCTCGCCGGGTCGCGGGCGGGTGGCCAGTTCACACCCGTCGCCTGTGAGTTGTCCGAGCCGGCCTCGGTTCTCGCGTGCGTGGATGCGGTTCGGGCGCTCGGGCGACCTCTCGACTCGATCATCTGCAACGCAGGGATCATGGCGCTTCCAAAGCTTCACCAGAAGCACGGGTACGAGCTTCAGTTTTTCACCAATCACATCGGTCACTTCTTGTTGGTGACGTCGCTGTTGGACACGCTGACCAATACGGGTCGCGTCGTCGTCGTGAGCAGCAACGCTCATCATCGCGCGCCCTCGGAGGGCATTCAGTTCGACAACCTGTCGGGCGACCGTGAGTACACGCCGTTCGGGAACTACGGCCAAGCCAAGCTTGCCAACCTGCTCTTCGCCAACCAGTTGGCCACACGGCTCGAGGGGACCGGCAAGACGGCGAACAGCCTCCATCCGGGTGTCATCAAAACCTCGCTGACGCGAAGCATGAACCCCGTCGCGGGCATCGCGATGTCGATCGCCTCGCCACTGGTTCTCAAGAGTATTGCCGAGGGCGCCGCGACTCAGTGCTACGCCGCGGTGCATCCGCTCATGGCAGGAATCTCCGGTAAATACCTGTCCGATTGCAACGAATCGCGCCCAGGCCGATACGGGCGAGACCCGGCGATGGCCAAAAAGCTCTGGGAAGTCTCTGAGCAAATCGTGGCCGAAGTGACTCCTTGACAACACGAAGCGGGGCCACCCATTCTCTTGTGCACAATAGGCTGGAGACGGCCTGTGGAAGGTAGTTGATCATGTCCCAGTCCACCGCACAGATCGCCCCCCAACCGAACGGGTCTGCGAACAAGTCATCGGCCCCCGCGGCTCAGTTCGAGACCAGCGAAGCCGAGATCGAGCGGATCTTCAAGCTCCAACAGGCGCATCAGTTCACCGTCGCAAAGTCGAGCGCCCGGGAGCGAAAAGAAAAACTGAAGCGTTTGCAAGCGGCTGTGATGGCGAGAAGGCAGGAGATCCATCAAGCGCTGCACGCAGATTTTCAGAAGCATCCGGCGGAGGTGGACCTCACCGAGATTTACGTCGTCACGACGGAGATCAAGCACGCGATCGGTCATCTCTCGGGTTGGATGAAGCCTCGACGGGTCAAGACACCGTTCGCGCTGCTTGGGACCAAGTCACACATTCACTACGAGCCCAAGGGGGTCTGTCTTCTGATCTCACCGTGGAACTACCCGGTGAATCTGACCTTAGGGCCGTTGATCGCTGCGATCGCCGCGGGCAACTGCGTCATGATCAAGCCGTCGGAGAACACGCCGCATACCTCCTCCGTGATGAAGAGCATCGTCGATGACGTCTTCGACGAGAACGAGGTCGCGCTGGTCGAGGGTGCGATCGCGACGTCCACGGCGCTGCTCAAGCTGCCGTTCAACCACATCTTCTTCACAGGGGCGCCGTCGATTGGCAAAGTCGTGATGGAAGCTGCGTCGAAGCACTTGGCCTCGGTCACGCTCGAGCTGGGAGGCAAGTCACCGACCATCGTCGATGAGACCGCCAACATCGACGCCGCAGCACGTCGAATCGCGTGGGGCAAGTTCACCAACAACGGGCAGACGTGCATCGCGCCCGACTATCTCTATGTGCACGAGAGCAAGAAGGATGAGTTCCTCGCGAAGTTCAGCGAGCACATTCGCGCGTACTACGGAGACGACGCGCAGAAGTCCACTTCATACGCGCGCATCGTGAACAACCGACACTTTCAGCGCATCAACGGATACCTCGAGGAAGCCAAGAAGAGTGGCGCAACCTTCTCCTACGGCGGAAAGACGGACGGCTCCGAGGACTACATTGAGCCTACCGTCGTCACCGACATCGCGCTCGATTCCTCACTGATGACCCACGAGATCTTTGGCCCTGTGCTGCCGGTGCTCACGTTCAAGTCGCTCGACGAGCCGATCGCCGTCATCAACTCGAAGGAGAAGCCGCTCGCGCTCTACATTTTCAGCAAGAATCAGAAGAATATCGATCGCATCATGATGAATACCCGCGCGGGTGGCACGGTGATCAACCACAACGCGATCCACTTTTTCAACAGCAATCTGCCGTTCGGTGGGTCGAACAACAGTGGCATCGGCAAGGGGCACGGATTCTTTGGTTTCGAGTCTTTCTCGAACCCGCGAGGCGTTCTCAAGATGGCGTCCCCGTTCTTGGCGCTCCGCTTGATGACTGCGCCGTTCACCAAGTTCAAGCAGACGTTGATCGATCTCAGCATCAAGTACTTCTGACGCAATGGCGTACGACGAGGCGCTTGCGGATCGTGTGCGCGGCGTCCTCGCACGCCGTCGGGGGGTCTCCGAAAAGAAGATGTTCGGAGGGCTTTCGTTCCTGGTCAACGGCCACATGGCTTGCGGCGTCGTGAAGGACGATCTGATGGTTCGGGTGGGGCCTGATGCGTATGACGCTGCGCTCGAGAAGAAGGGCTCCAGGGCCATGGATTTCACGGGGCGCCCGATGAAGGGGATGGTGTTCGTCGACCCGAGCGGAACCAAGCGGGCGGCAACCCTGAAGTCGTGGATCGAGCAGGGCCTGGCGCACGCCCGATCGCTGCCGCCCAAGGGGTAAGGTTCGCGCAACGTTTTCGCGTTCGTGCGCGTGCCGCTTTCCGGTAGTCTCGATTCATGGCGCCACCTCGGATGCGTCCGCGCTTCGCGTTTCAGGTGCCCGTGGGTCGAACCACGTGGCTCGGCGCGTTGGGTCGCATGCTGGCGGACGAGGCGGGCGCATGCCGGGGGCAGATCTTTCGGAAACACGCGGTGGTCGAAGTCCGAGAGGATGAACGAAGCTTCTGGTCTCCGTATCTCAACATCGAAGTCGAAGACGAGCCCGACGGTTCTGCTGTGCGCGGCCGATTCTCGCCGCATCCGCACGTCTGGACCCTGTTCATGGCGATCTACCTGCTGCTGACGATCGCGGGCCTCGCTGGGCTCGTGCTCGGGATCGTGCAGTACACGCTGGGCGACTCCCCATGGGGGTGGTTCATACCGCCGGCGGCAGCGGCGCTTCTCGGGTTCGTGTACGGGGCGACCCTGATTGGACAGGGGCTCAGCGCCGAAGAGATGTACGTGATGCGCAGTCTGGTCGATCGCGCGACCGAGTCGGCGGTAGGGGTCGTCGGCGGCGACGACCGCTGATACTCTCGTGGCCGAGATGAAGCACACCAAGTACACGCTCGAAGAACGAGAGGTCCCGGAACGCTGGTACAACATCGTCGCGGACATGCCGAACCGCCCGTTGCCTCCGCTCAACCCGGCCACGCGGGAGCCAATCGGGCCTGAAGCGTTGGCGCCGCTCTTTCCGATGGGGTTGATCGAACAAGAGGTTAGCGAGGAGCGCTGGGTCTCCATTCCAGAACCCGTACGTGACATCTACATGCAGTGGAGGCCGACGCCGCTCTACAGGGCGCATCGTCTCGAGCGCGCGCTCGATACCCCTGCGCACATTTACTACAAGTACGAGGGCGTCAGTCCAGCCGGATCTCACAAGCCGAACACTGCCGTGGCGCAAGCGTTCTACAATCAACAAGAAGGGGTCAAGCGCATCGCGACGGAGACAGGTGCGGGGCAGTGGGGGAGTGCGCTCAGCTTCGCGTGTCAGCTCTTCGGGATTGGGTGCGAAGTGTACATGGTTCGCATCAGCTACGATCAGAAGCCCTACCGGAAGCTGATGATGAACACGTGGGGAGCTGAAGTGATCCCCTCGCCGAGCAATCGGACCGAAGCCGGAAGAAAGATTTTGGCGGATGATCCGGATTCGCCCGGAAGTCTTGGCATTGCGATTTCAGAGGCGGTCGAGCGTGCGGCGACGGACCCGGATACGAAGTACTCGCTCGGAAGTGTTCTCAACCACGTGCTCATGCATCAAACGGTCGTGGGGCAAGAAGCATTGACGCAGATGGAGAAGGCAGGGGAGCTACCGGACGTGGTGATCGCGCCGTTCGGTGGAGGGTCGAACTTTGCAGGGCTGAGCTTCCCGTTCCTGCGGCTGAACTTCACGGAAGGGCAGCGGATTCGATGTGTCGCGAGCGAGCCGACCTCGTGCCCGAAGCTCACCCGTGGCGTGTTTCGCTATGACTTCGGCGACACGATTGGCATGACGCCGCTACTCCCGATGTACACGCTCGGGCACAACTTCGTGCCTGCGAGGATTCATGCGGGGGGTCTTCGATATCACGGGGCCGGCGCGGTGGTGAGTCAGCTTCTTCATGATGGACTGATCTCCGCCGAGGCGATCGATCAGATCGAGAGTTTCGAAGCCGGAGTCACCTTCGCCCGCGCAGAAGGCATCATCCCTGCCCCCGAAGCCAACCATGCGGTCGCGTCCGCAATTCGCGAAGCCAATCAAGCCAAAGAAGAGGGCACGAAACGCGTCATTCTTTTCAACCTATGCGGCCACGGCCACTTCGACATGTCCGCCTACGAGGCCTACTTCTCCGGCCAACTCGAACGCCACGAGCTCAGCCAGCAAGACGTCGACGCCGCCATCGCCCAAATCGACACCCCAGAAATCCCCCCCACATAAAAATGGCACACAAAAAAGGGGACAGTCCCCTTTTACCAAGGGTTAACTCTTCTTCATTAACCCCTCGTTCAAGGGGACTGTCCCCTTTTCTGTGTGGGGGGGGTTGGAGAGGGTGGGCCATTGGGGCCAGGGGAAGACGGCGGCGGAGGTGAGGCCGGCGAAGGCCCAGGCGCCGAGGACGAGCCAGGCGCCAAGGGGTGGGTCGTCCATTCGCAGGAGCACGAGTAGGCCAGCGAGGCACGCCATGGATTTGTAGAAGACCAGGTATTGCAGGAAGACGACGTAGCGAATCGGCCAGATCGCGCCGAGGGCAAACATCGCGCCTTCGCCCATGATGGCGCCTCCATAGATCGCTTCGACGAACGGGTCGCCCCCCACGCCCACGAGCCCCCAGAAGGAAGTGGGAGCGAACATCATCCACGCGCCGAGCGCGAACGAGCTGAGTGCGAACGATGCGCAGGTCATGCGAATCACGAGGATTCGAGTCGCGGAGAGGCCGGTTGCATGCATGAAGAGACCATACGGGTACCCCCGCGGCCGTCGCAAGTGGCGGCTATTTCCGAACCAGGGTTGGCAGTATGTCGAGCACGCCCCGCTCCGCATCGACCGGGTCGCTCCCGATGGAGATCACGTCGAATTTTCCGTGGGTGTGCAGGGGGCCGAGGTTGTAGAAAATGAAGCGGCCGTGCGCAGTCTCGGTGTTGAAGAGCGCGTCAGCCACCAGTTCCTGTAGGTCTCGAAAGCTCCCACCGACCAATTCGGGATAGACAACGTCTTGTGCACGATATGCGGGACGCGGCCCCGCGAGCAGTCGATCCACCAGACTCATCGGCATGCTCGTGCCTCCCCACCGACCATTGCATTCGGTGAAGACGACGCGAAAGTCGCCCGTGGGATCCCCTTCTACCAAGTGGTCGAACGAACACCGCCCGACGTAGCCCAGCTCTTGAAGGGCGGCTCCAACCATCAGTGCGCTCCGAGTCAACGCGCGATGCACGGCATCGGGAAGCGTGGACGGCCGGCTCCCGACGAACACCTTCTCTTCGCCCGCCAGGATTTGCTCGTAGATGCCATCGAGGCGCGGCTCGCCCTCGCCGAGCGGGGGGATCCAAAGTTGCGTCGAGGGCGACAGGTCGGTGTCGAGCCAGGCTACAGTGAGAACCGTTTCACCGATCGGCCACTCCGTGCGCGCGAGAAACGCGTCGACCGCCTCCTTGGCCGACACGGCATCACGGACTTCCGCCCCGAGGTACACCGCGTTTCCCATGGCAGAGGCACACCGGGTACGTTTCAAGCCGACCTTCCGATACATGGTCGCCAGCTTCACCAGGTTCTCGGCGAGACCTTCAGGGGTGTGGGCCGTGCGTGTTTCGACCAACGAGTCTCGATCGAGGACGCACATGACGAGTTTGTCAAAGAGAGCCTTGTCGTTCGCGACCCACGTTACGGGTGGCGGAGGCGCAAGCACGCGGACGTCGTGTCGCGAGTCGACTTCGAGTCGTGCGGCGAGCTCCCACACGTCTTCGATCCCCATGTACGGGTGAATCGAGAAGCCTCCCGACGCCTTCGCGATCTCGACGAGTCGGGCATACGTTCTTCCGGCCGCGCACGCCTGCGCCACGGCGATTGGCGGCCCCACGGGCTCTGCAATCAGATGCTCAGGGTTGCCCATGGCGAGTGTGCCTCGGCAGTACGCCTCATATCCTTCGACCGCCGGTGTTACCGTCACGTACACGTCCCCATCGCCCGTGCGCAACCGGCCACGATGCTGGTATTCTTCCACACCGGCGACGTCGACGAGGAAGGGGATGCCCGAGACATCGTCGAGTTGAAGTGTTGGGCGACTCGAGTGGCCCTGGTGCCATCGGTGCCTAGCGAACGACGCGACTTCGGTGGCGATCCCGAGATCGTGTCCAAACCCTCGACCCGCGGAGCGCGCCCGCTCGATGTCCGCGCCGATCGATGCGGTCGTGACGTACTCGCTCACGGGGTTACTTCACGACTGGCGGCGCGTATTCTTGGAGAAAGCCCGCAAGCGCAGCCCAGTACACGTCGTTGTCGTCCCACTTCCTCCACAAAGCGCGCGAACCGTGCTGGCCAAGAGATGCGGGCGTGAAGAGAATCTTCTTCTGTGCGGGGACGGCGTCGAAGATCGGTTTGACCTGATCGCGTTCGGACTTGGACGACGTGACGAAGACCGGGATGCTCACCTTCTTAGCGTGCGTTCGTACATAGTCAGCTCCCTGGTGGCGGAAGTACTCGCCCGGAGAGAATGCGAGCACGGCGCTCACGTGGTCGGGCTTCTCCGCGGCCAGGCGGAACACCAGCGATGCGGAGTACGAGCTTCCCCACACGATGACGCGCTCTGCCTTTAGCGTATCCCTGGCGTAGGAGAGGGCGGCCACGAGATCAGCGAATCCGTCGAGATACTGGGTGGCCAAGCCCTTGGTGGCTGCGCGACGATGGGTCTCGTTTCTAACTCCGTTCACACCCCGTCCAGCCCGTTGGTCGACCGCCATGACCTGATATCCGCGGGCGACAAGCTTTGGCGCGATTTCGCGGTACTCGCCGCGACTCCACCCCGCTTGATGGAACAAGATGATCAGCGTCGCCGACTTGTCGTCTGTCGTATACAGATCGGCACGGGCGTGGATTCCGCCCTCCGTCGGAAAGTCGATCTCTTTGTACGTGGGTGTCGACGCGAACCCCACGGCTTGCACTGCGAGCATCATTGCAAACCCGAGCAAGCCTGCGCGAAGGGATTTCATCTGATTCTCCTCAGCTGACTTCCAGCACGACTTTCCCTCGCGCCCGTTTGGTCTCCATGTAGCGGTGAGCATCGGAAGCCTGACTCAACGCAAACGTGCGGTCCAGCACGACGCGAAGGCGCCCACCATCGATCTGAGCGCGAAGCCAGTCTAGTTGTGAGCGGCGCGACCGAACGACGACCAGCTTGGCGCGTTGCCGTCGGATGGCGGTTCGGGCGACGTCCTTGAAAATCCGGGCGCTCGGAATCGTCTGCACATACGTCCCTCGCGACTTGAGCAGGTGCACGACCTTGTCGAACGAGTAGTTGCCGAACACGTCATAGAAGATATCGAACTGCTCGTTCGATGCGAGGAGGTTGGCTTGGGTGTAGTCGATCACTTCGTCGGCACCGAGTTCGCGCGCGAGGTCGATGTTGCGATGGCTGCAGACTGCGGTGACGCGCGCGCCGAAGATCTTCGCGATCTGAACGGCAAAGACCCCGACGCCGCCTGATGCTCCATTGATGAGAACGTTGTGGCCCGATGCGATTCTCGCGTCATCTCGCAGGCCCTGCAGCGCGGTTTGCGCCGCAAGCGGGACCGCGGCTGCGATTCGGAGGTCGATGGTTGTTGGCACGATTCCGAGTTGGTCCGCGTCGACTGCGGCATACTCCGCGTATGCGCGCCCCGCGAAGTCGTTGATCATTCCGAAGACATTGTCGCCGACCGTCAGGTCTGCGCCGGCTCCGACCTCGACCACCTCGCCTGCGATATCGTGTCCGACGATGAGCGGAAACTTTCTCCCTGTCGCGATCTTGAATTTGCCTTTGCGCACGATCACGTCTTTCGGGTTCACCCCGATGAACGACGTTTTGACCAGCACTTGGCCTCGCTTGGGAATCGGGCGCGGTACGGAGATTTCTTCGAGGACTTCGGGACCTCCGTATCGCTGAATCACGATCGCACGCATCGTTTGAGTGTCGCTGAGGTTGCGACCGTACTGGGGAAGGGCGCTCAAGCGATCACCTCTTCGCGTAGCGGTACAGGAACAACCCCGAGAGAATCTTTGGGGCAAAGAAGGTGCTCTTTTCGGGCATCACGATATCGGGATCTTCGAGGCCCGCGTCGGCCACCGCCATCAGTTCGTGGAGGCTCACGGGGTGGAGGGCGACGGCGATGTCGTAGTCCCCCCGATCGACGACGGCCTTCATCGTCGGAAGCGCGGACTCGGAGTAGTAGTCGAAGTGTTTCAGGTCGGCGATCATGTCGTGCGTGAGGCCAAGCCGTGGGTACAGTTCACGCTCGAGAATCGCGCAGTCGAGACGGCCCACCACGTCGGTTGGGACTTTCTCAGCGGCCAGTTCGTACGTGCCGTCCGCAGTGTAGATGCAGAAGCGGTTCTTCGCGGGCGTATGGAAGTCGTCGACTGGCTCGAGTGGCAGCTGGTCTTTGATTTCCGAGAACGGAACCACGCCGTTGATCACCCGGTTGTACGCCTGGATGATCGCGCCTTCAGTCACGTAGGCGAGGAAGTGGGTTTGCTCATTGAGGAGGCTCGCATGGTAGCGATGATGACCGTCCGCGATGTAGAGGGGGGCGTTTGCGAGTGCTTCTTTGATCGCCGTCCCCGTGACGCTGGTCTCGGGGGTCTTCCATACCTTGTTGGTGATCCCTTCGAGCTCCGAGAAGCCCCCGAACTCGCTTGTGAACTCGTAGAGCGGCGCCTCCTCGAGGATCGGGTGCACCGCCTCGGCGATCGGCCCTTGGGTCAGTGCGAACACGGGCCCGATGTGAAGATTGGTGGCCTTTCGCATCGCGATCCGGCCCTTGACCTTGTCGTCGAAGGTCTTCTCGTGACGGATCACCTGCATGTCTTGGTACGGCGTGACTTCCGCAGCCACGAACACGCCAACGCGACGACCGCCCCGCCACGTTTGCTCGTACACATAGTACGAAGGCTCGTCGTCTTCGATCAGCATTCCCTCGGCCACGAGGCGATCAGCGGCTGTCTTGGGATCGTCGCCGAGGATGATGTGGAAGAGCGACGAGGGCTCGTTCCGCAGGAGCGTCTCGAGCGAGGTTCCCGGCTTGATCACGTCGTAGGGAGGAGAGGTGACTTTCCCAGCACTTTCTGGGTTCGGGCGAAGTCCTGTCAGTCCGATCGTCGCTACCATGCTCGCTCCTATTGGGCACCTCGCGATCGCATATCAACCCAAGATGTCAAGGTCCGTCGTCGTCGAAGGAAAGCGTTCCGGCGTCGCCGTCGAGAACGACTCGATCCCCGGTTTGGAACCGCGATGTCGCCACCCGCAAGTTGACGACCGCAGGGAGGCCGTATTCACGCGCCACGACAGCACCATGCGATACTGCGCTGCCTACGTCGGTCGCGAGCCCGGCGATCAGATTGAAGTATGGAGTCCAGCCGACGTCAGTGATCGGGGCGACCAGGATCTCGCCTGGGCGAAGCGCCGATGCTTCGTCGAGTGTCTTGACGACGCGCGCGATGCCTCGCACGACGCCCCGACTGACGGGCCGCCCCACGAGCGCGCCGCCGACGGTGCGATCGAGTTCTTCCGTCAGTGGCTCGGGTCGCCCGGTAAACACCTCCGGGAACCGAAGTCCCATTTGAACGTCCGTCGTGCGTCGTCGTGCCACGGCGCGCGCCTCGAGGTCGATCTCCCCGCGCACCAATCGCCCGAGCTCCTCGTGAGTCAGGAAGAACACCGTGTCTTGGTCGGGAAGCAGACCTTCTCGCACCAAGCGATCCCCGAGTTCCCGATACGCGATCTTGAAGTGCGTCGTGACAGCCACGAGCCCCGACTTGGTGTGCTCACGGCAGCGCACCGCCCCGTGTGCGATTGGCATCAGGCGATTCAGGTAGGGATGAGTTGCGTGTACGTCTTCCGGCTGGGCGGTTCTCGCGTCTCGGCGCGGTTGCCTCGAAGCACCTTCGAGACGTGCTCGCACGCCTGACTGTAGCGAAGCGACTACTGGGCGAGGGTCGATCGCCCATCCCTGTTGACGCAACTCGAGTTCACGCACGGCGCGATGGCCGTGACGGCCGAGGTAGCGAGCGAACTCGGCGCCGGCCTCGCCAGCTTCCGCGGACTGGAGCCACTGTGAGGCTGCGTCGGGGTCAGCGTCTGCGAACGAGGTTCGCGCGTCTCGATGTCGCGCGAGTAACGCGACGATGCGTTCGGCCCCTGCTGCGATGTCGGCGCTTTCGACCTCGGTTGCGCCAGCCAGCATCTCCGCGACATCGGCGTGATGGGCCCCAGTGGGCTCCTTCCCCTTGGCGACGATCCCGAGGAGAATCGGGCTTAGCGCCCCCGCTGCTGCGGACGACATCAGGTGAAGCTCGTAGGCGCGCCAGATTGCGGGCAGGGTCTTGTCGATCGCTTCGTAGTAGCTTCGGGCGCTCGCGGCCTCCGGGAGCGACAGGCTGTCCTTGAGCTCGTCGAGAGCGCGCCCGTAGCGTTTCGCCGAGAGCAGCATTTGAAAGTAGCGCACTCCGTTGCGCGTGCGCCTCCAGCGCGAGGCGGGCTCTGGTTCGTCGAGCTCTTCGATATCGCGTCCGCACAGGGCCAGGCACATCTGCGCCTTCGTCGAACCCGCGACGTCTGCCGCGAGATCCGAAAGGGTTCGAAGGTCGAGGAAGAGGTGCCCATGAAACATGGCCACGTAGCGTAGCCCTCGGGTCTCAGGGACGTGCGATCCAATGCTGCGATACATGCGCTGCATGCCGATGTCGATCCCGCGCCCGGTGACGGAGTACGTGAGTGGCGTTACCGCGCCAGGCATCATCTCGCCGATGTTGGCCCACGTGTAGACGGCGTTGCCCGCGGGCTTCGTGTCCAGCTCATTGGGGTCCGCGGGAAGCTGGGTGATAGGCCGTGCCTGTAACCACCACAGACGCCCGCCGTGGTCGATCGCCCATTCCATGTCGAGAGGTGCGCGCTGCGCCGCCTCAGCCCGCAGGGCGCCTTCGAGCAACGCCACTCGCTCGTGGTCGTCCAGCACCGGTTGCGCATCTTGGAGCTCGGCGCGGACGAGGCTTCCGGTCTTGTCGTAGAGCCAGTGATCGGGTGTGCGTGCGCCGCTCACGAGCGACTCCCCGAGCCCCAGGACGGCGTCGATCACGACGCGGTCTCGCCGTGCGCTCACAGGATCTGCGGTAAACAGCACTCCGGCTGCCCGCGCGTCCACCATGGTTTGAACGACGACGTGCATCACCGTGTTCGCATCCCCGGTCTGCTCCGTTCGGTATGCTGACGCGTGCGCAGCCTCCACCGAGCGCACGCACGACTCGATTGCATCTTCCAGCGCGTGCAGCCCCTCCACGTTGAGGATGGTTTCGTATTGCCCGGCAAACGATGCGCCCGCGGAGTCTTCGCCAGTCGCTGAGGAACGAACGGCGACCTTTCCTGCCCCGATCCCCTCGTACCGCGCTGCAAGATCGTCGGGCATCGAGCCGCTCTCCGCATCCACGACGACAAACCCGTCCGGCACAGTGAACCCGTCTCGAATGAGGCGCCCGAGCCCCGCTGCTTTCCCTCCGAACGCTTCGTCGGTCACTTCGCCCAGCGGAATACAGAACGCCCCAGTCATGACCTCGGATTGCTCTCCCTGAAGCGCTCGATGATCTCGGCCGAGCACTCCGACGCGATCGGGAATGGGGAGGCGAATGCGATCCGCGACGCGAGATCGGCGTATCGTTTCGTCAGGGTGTTGGCGATCTCCTTGGGCGTTCCGATCACTGCGATGGCTTGCAAGAGTTCGTCGTCGATCGCGGACGCCATGTCCCCCCAGCGCCCTTCTTTCGTCATCGCCCTGAGGGTCGGCTGTAGCTCTCCTTTGCCCTCTGCCTCGAGGACGCTGCGGTATGCGGGTGTGGACGCGTAGAAAGCGATCTGGTTGCGCGCCATGGCGAGCGCACGTTCGCGCTCGGCATCGTCGCGCCCAGTCACGATGATCACTTGGGCGCTCAAGCGGAAGTCGTCGAGGGTGCGGCCAGCCGATTCCAGTCCGCGCTCCACCGCGGGCAGGGTCACCTGTTGGAGGGAGTTCTCCGTGTGGAACGGATGCAGAAGCATGCCATCCGCAACCTCGCCTGCGGCTTCGGTCATTTTGGGCCCGACCCCACCGAGGTAGATCGGCGGCGATCCTCCTTCGGCTGGGCCTGGATTGAAGATCGGTGGCATCAGGGTGTGGGTGTAGAAGTCCCCCCGAAAATCGAGTTTCTCGCCGCGCTCCCACGCCCGCCAAATCGCCCGCAGAGCGCCGATGAACTCTTTCATGCGGGATACTGGTTTCGACCACGGCATCCCATAGCGAGCCTCGATGTGGGGCCTGATCTGAGATCCGAGGCCCAACCACAACCGCCCGCCCGCGAAGTGCTGAAGATCGTGCGCGATGTTCGCGACGGTCATTGGGGTCCGCGCGAATGCCACGGCAAGACCTGTCCCGACCTCGAGGTTGGTGTGCTCGGCTGCAAGGAGGAGACTCAAGAATGGTTCGTGCGGCCCCTCGAAGGTGAAGCAACCATCGAAGCCTGCTTCCTCCAGTTCGCGCGCCTGCCGGACGACCTGTCCGATTTCCGCTCCCAGCAAGCCCGAGTCGATCTTCATTCGATTCGCTCCCGAAAACCACGCTCCTGTCACGGATCGCAGCGGAATGTCAAGGATCGCCGCGCGCGTTGTTGCAGTCCGACGGGCCCTTGTACGCAGGGTTTGTCCGGTCTACCTCCATGCGTGGAGGGTCCTATGACCGAGCGCACCGGGCTGATCGCTTTCTGGAAGAACTACGACCGCGAACTCTATCTCAAGGCGGCGATTCTCGCCGACGAACTCGGCTACGACTCGTTCTGGATACCGGAAGCCTGGGGGTACGAGATCTTCTCGCTTCTGACGGAGATGGCCGTACACACCAAACGGATCAAGCTCGGGACCGGCATCGTCAATGTGTTCAGCCGCTCGCCTTCGCTCATTGCCATGAATGCCGCGACCGTCGACGAGATCAGCGAAGGCCGAATGGTGCTCGGGATTGGAACGAGCGGAAAGCGCGTGATCGAAGGGTTCCACGGTCGCCCATTCACCAAGCCACTGACGCAGGTTCGCGACGTCATTCGAGTGACGCGTGCCCTCTTGAGCGGCAAGAAACTCACCGACAGCGATGCAAAGCTCAATGAGTACCGCCCGTTCGATCTCGCGATGACGCCTGCTCGCCCTGACATTCCAATCTACGTGGCCGCACTCAAAGAAAAGTCGATCACGTCGATCGGTGAGATGGCGGACGGATGGATTCCGACGTTCTGGCCCTATGGCGAGCTCAAGCAAGGCCACGCGTGGATCGCAAAGGGGGCCGCCAAGGCAGGGCGCGATCCAAGCGAGATCGCGACCGCCCCGTTCACGACCGTCATTCCCCTTGGTGACGCTGGCATCAAAGAAGCACGACAGATCATTTCGTTCTACATCGGCGGGATGGGTGACTATTACAAAGAGCTGTTGAGCGGGTTTGGGTACTCGGACGAGTGCAAGCGCATCGAGGACCTTTTCCGCGACAAAGCGACTCGGTCCCAGGCTGCGGAGGCCGTGTCGGAAGGAATGATTGAAGCTCTCACCGTGGCTGGCGATCCCAAGTACTGCATCGAAGAGCTACGCCGGCGCCGCGAGTTCGGGATCACGCTTCCGATCCTCAACCTCCCCTCGAATCTGCCCTGGAACATGCTGGAGATGTTCATCCGGACCATGGCGCCGTCGAGCTAGAGCGCACATTGTCCCACCCTCGTTGTGGTCTCGGCGCGCCGTTTGTTACGCTGGAGGGTGGGGGACCAGCGTCATGCGCTTGCTTAGTAGGAACTTCTGCACGGGTGGACTCGTGTGGCTCGTGGTCGCGAGCTGCTCCGTCTACGACCCGGAGTTGATCGACGCAACTACCGCGGGCGTTCCACCGCGACCCTCTGCCGCGACGAGCTCCGAAGTCGACCAAGAGACCTTGGTGTTCGCGCTCAAAGACGTGTTCGTCGAACAGTCTGCGGAGAACGCTGCCACCATCGGCCTCGACCTCGATTCGATGGTAACCACCGGCCAGGAAGACGCGAGTTGCCGCCCCCGCGAGATCGAAGGCGAGACAGTCGGGCAATCGGTCGTCGATGGAGACAAGGGCATCGACAATTCTCTCGGTTCGACCCTCCTCCCTGCAGCGGGCGCGGTCTTGCCGTGCCTACAGGACAATCTCGCGCTCACGATGGGAATCGGAGCCGGGACGATTCTCTTGGTCGTTCGGGAGTGGAATGGGGAGCAAGACGACGCGAGTGTCGTCGCCACGTTGACCACTTCGGTCGATGGCACCGACGAAGATCCTGCCCTCGTTGGTTTCCCGGCCGACGACGACGTAGCGCTCGTCTACAAGGACGGCAACGACGATCGGGTCGCCCCCGACCCCGGATGGGCGGGTCGCGACTCCTGGTTTGTCGACCCCGAAGATTTCGAGGAGGACGCGAGTGGAACGCCCGACATCATGCGACCCAAGATCGTCCACGAGCAGGCGTACGTCTCGTTCGGCAGGATCGTGATTCCATTGCGCGCGGGAACGGGTTTTCGGCTCGTGTCGGGCGATGGGTCGCTGCCTAGCGACGGGTCGATGAGTGTTCTCGTCAACGGCGGCTTCATGACTGGGGACATCAGTGAGGACCGGTCGCGGTTGGATCACGGGCTCTTTACCGGAAGAATGACACTCGAGACCCTCGCGAGCGCGACCGCACAGATCGGCATCTGTGCCCTCAACGCCACGGTGATCGAGACTCTCTTCGGCGAGTATGCAGACGTGCCGGCTGACCCAGAACTCGACGGCCTCGACGCGGAATGCGACGCGTTCAGCCTAGGGGTGACCTTTTCGGGAGTGGGGGGTCAGATCGCGGGCGTGGCACCTCGCGCTCGGCCCAAGGTAGAGCCTTGCGCCAACTCGGAAGATGTTCCGCCGATCGATCGGTGCTGCCCGAGCGAGTGGCTCGCGGGGCGCCCCCGCGCCGAGACCTGCGACACCCCCGCCAAGGCGTTCAAGGCTGCCGCGTTCGACCGGCTGCCGAACTCGATCGAGCTTCCGGTCGCGGCCCCAAACTTTCTCTGAGTGGCGCCTACGTGCCTGCGCGACGACGCGCTTGCACCGATGTGGCCAGCTCGTCGAGCACGGGCACCGTCGCATCCCAACTCATGCAGGCGTCGGTGATGCTCTGGCCGTACGTGAGTTCACGACCTTCTTGTTTGTCCTGCCGACCGCCCACCAGAAAGCTTTCGAGCATCACGCCGAAAACCCCGGTGCTGCCGCTCGCCAGTTGTGCCCCGACGGCGCTCGCAACGCCGGCCTGCTTCTCGTGGTCTTTGCCGCTATTGGCGTGACTGCAGTCGACCATGAGCCTCGGCTCCATCGACGCGTCGCGTAACATGGTGGTCGTTTCGGCGATCGACTCCGGGTGAAAGTTCGGTTTCCCCGTACCGCCTCGCAGAATGACGTGGCAGTCGGTGTTCCCTTTCGTGGCGACGATCGCCGTGAGCCCTTGCTTGGTCACCGAGAGGAAGTGGTGCGAGTTCTGTGCTGCTTTGACCGCTTCGACTGCGATCTTGATCGTGCCACGCGTTCCGTTCTTGAAGCCGACCGGCATGGAGAGCCCGCTTGCGAGCTCCCGGTGCACTTGGCTTTCCGTCGTGCGCGCTCCGATCGCGCCCCACGAAACGAGGTCCGCCATGAACTGCGGAGAGATCGGGTCGAGAAACTCGGTCCCCGCAGGAAGATCGAGCTCGGCGAGGCTGCTCAGAAGGCCGCGGGCGACGCGTAGCCCATGATTGATGTCGAAGCTGTCGTCGAGATACGGGTCGTTGATCAGCCCCTTCCAGCCGACCGTCGTCCGTGGCTTCTCGAAGTAGGTTCGCATGACGATGAGCAGGTCGTCTCGGTGGGCGTCCGCCAGCGGCTTCAACCGGTTCGCGTACTCCATGGCGGCTTGCGGGTCGTGAATCGAGCATGGGCCGACCACCACCACCAAGCGGTCGTTTCTCCCATGCACGATGTCGCCGATTTGCCGGCGCGCCTCGGAGATGCGCGCGATCGCTGCGTCCCCCGGATGGATCTCCTCCATCAAGACAGCGGGCGGAATCAGCGGCCGGAGGTCGTCGATCCGGACATCATCGGTCGCGGGGCGAAACATGAGCGGCCATTGGTAGCATGGATGGGCATCCCCGTCCCGCACCGCTCTCGCGCTGTGCTACGACCCGCCTCGTGAACGCGGTCGTCCGCCTCTTTCCCCTTTGGGTCACCGTCGGCGGTGGTGCCGCGCTCGTCCATCCGCCACTGTTCGCTTGGTTTCTGGACTACGGACTCGTCACGCCCGGCCTTCAGGTGATCATGCTCGGAATGGGGCTGACCCTCGAGTTCGGAGACTTCGCCCGCGTCGCCCGCACGCCGGCCCCGATCCTCTGGGGCGTCCTTCTCCAATACAGCGTCATGCCTTTGGTCGGCTATTCGGCGGGGTATCTGTTCAACCTGCCGACCCCGTTTGCGGTGGGGCTCATTCTCGTGTGTTGCTGCCCGGGCGGGACCGCCTCCAACGTGATCGCCTACCTGGCCAAAGCGGACGTCGCGCTCTCGGTGTCGATGACCGCATTCTCCACACTGCTGGCCGCTGCGTTCACGCCGCTGCTGACCACTTGGTTGGTCGGGAATCGCGTCGACGTCGATGCCCTCGGACTCCTGGCCAGTACCGCCAAGGTGGTGCTGCTTCCGGTCGCCCTCGGGCTTTTCCTGCGTCGGTACCTGCCCACGTTCACACGTCGGCTGTTGCCCGTTGCCCCTGTTGCCGCGGTTGTCATGATCGTTCTGATCGTCTCGGCGATTCTCGGCGTTCAGAAGGACGCGGTGCTCGACAGCGGATTCGCGCTCATCGGCGCGATCGTCGTCGCTCATCTGTCGGGCTTCGTACTCGGATACGTAATCGCCGGGCTCGCGGGAGGCTTCGGCAATGCGGCACGCACCATCTCGATCGAGGTTGGAATGCAGAACTCCGGCCTCGGCGCCGTGCTTGCCCAGGCACACTTCGTGAACCCGCTCACCGCCATTCCGAGCGCGCTCTCAGCCATCACCCATTGCATCCTTGGAAGCGCAGCGGCGGCGTGGTGGTCGCGTCATCCGCCGAAGGAAGTTGCGGCGAGTTTCACTCGGTGAAACCTGGAGGACACGCGGGCGGGCCATCCTGTTGGCATGGTACTGGCCACGATATTCCATCGCACAGCACACCGGCTCCTGGACGTGATCGAGCTTCTCGTCGCTCGTGAGACGGCTCCGTAGCGGGGACAGCATTGTGAGAGATCTCACAGAACGAGGATCTGTCTCTACGGTATTGTTATGATGCAGCAGTATTTCGAGGCGCGCCCGAGGGGACGCCCGGATCTGCCACATGACGACTGCATCTCGAGCGCTTCTCATCGCGGGACTGACCCTGGCCTGGGGCTGCACCGTGTACGATCCTGACCTCATCGCCGAGGGGTCAGCGACGCTTCCAGCGCGTCCTGCGAGCTCGACCTCGTCCGACGTCGACGCCGTCGAGGCGACGTTTGCACTCTACAGCGTGTCCCTCGATCAGACGGGCGCACGTTGGATGCGCCTGGGCCTCGACCTCGACGGGGTCGATACCGCTTCGATCGACGACGCCGCGGAGTGTCTGGCGGCGAACGGTCGGCCGCAGCTCGATGGAGAGAAGGGAATCGACAACTCGTTCGGACAGCATGTGCTTCCAGCGCTGGTCAGCCTCATCGCATGCATGGAGGACGACATCGCTCTCAATCAAGGGCGCGGTCTTGGAACGCTCCTTCTTGGGATCCGCGGATGGAACGGCACCTCGAATGACGCCGCGGTCGAAGTGTCGTTGTGGACCTCGGTCGATGGGACTTCCGAGACCGATGTGTCGGAGCCGAGGTGGGGAGGAACCGAAGGCGTATCCCTGCTCGCTTCCAAGGGCGCCCCGCGCGACGCGGCCGATCCCGCATGGGACGGTGAAGACACGTTTTTCGTCGACCCCAAGAGCGTCGAACAAGATGACCTGGACCACCCGAAGGTGCGTGCGATCGATGCCTATGTGTCCAAGGGGCGGATCGTACTTCCGATCGATGCGTCGAACCCGTTGGTCTTTCCTACCGGGCCCGGGAGCCTTTCGCTGGCCATCGATGGCTTTCTGATCGCTGACCTCAGCGAGGATGGGCAGTCGCTCGCGAAGGGACTGATCGCGGGTCGCGCAACGGCCGACAGCCTGGCAGCGACGCTGAAGCCGCTCGGCATCTGCGAGGAGAGTTTTCAAGAGAGCATCGTGGCACTCCTCACGGACAACCTCGACCTCCGCGGCGCGAACGAGACCCCGAGCCCGGGAGACCCGTGCACCTCGATGGGTGTCTCATTCACGTTTGAGGGGATGCCTGCGAAGATGGGCGAGGTCGCGGCACCGGGCACGCTTCCAATCCCCGATCCGTGTGTGGTCGCACCCACCGAAGGACTGCAGCCAGCGTTCGACCGCTGTTGCCGTAGTGTCGAGGTGAATGCTGCCGACCTCCTCCCGGACGAGTGCTCAGCCTTGGAGCTCGCGGTGTATGAGAGTTCCCCGACGCCGATTCCGGTCCCGGCGACCGACGGGTTCTAGCCGACCTGAAACGACTCGCCGCAACCGCAGTCGCCGGTTGCCTTGGGGTTCTTCCACTTGAACCCGTAGCTCATCAGGCTCTGCTCCCAATCGAGCACAGCGCCTGCGAGGAACTCGATGCTTCGATTGTCGACGACGACCTTGAGACCGTCGAACTCGAAGACCAGATCCTTGTTCGGTCGAATCTTCTTGGCGAAGTCATAGACGTAGTAGTAACCCGAGCAGCCACCGCCTTTGACGCCAAGTCGCAGGCCCTCGACAGGCTCGTCCGCGTCCGCGACTTTCAGCTTGGCCATCTCGACGGCTCTGGGCGTCAGGTTGATCTGTCCGACTTCATTCATCTCTCTCTACTTAAGGCGGGATCGGGCCTTCCGCCAGGCTGGCCCCTTCGGGCTTCACCAATCGATGGGTTTTTCCTGGGTTCTGCGTCGCCACAAGGGAGATCGGCTCCGCAATCTGCCCACGATCTCGATGACGGCATCGCCAGCGAGCTCGACGTCCCGTGTCGTCGTCGTGCGCCCGAGACCAAAGCGAACCGACGCGGTGGCTTCTTCCGGAGGGACTCCGAGGGCCCCGAGCACGTAACTCGGCCCCGCGGTCGCGCTGCTGCACGCGGCTCCACTCGAGACGGCCACGTGGTCGGCGAGCTCGAGCAGCAAGGTCGCCCCATCGACGTACCGAAACGACATGTTGAGGTTCCCAGGATGGCGCGGCGCCGCGGCACCGTTGAGTCTTGTCTCGGGGATCTCGCCCAGCAGCCGATCGCGAAGGCTGTCTCGCAACCGGGCGATGCGGACAGCCTCTTCGGAGCCTTCGTTCGCCATGATTGCAGCCGCGGCGCCCAATCCGACGATGCCAGGAACGTTGAGCGTCCCGGACCGCATTCCTCCCTCGTGGCCTCCGCCATGAATCTGCGGCGCGGGGATTCCTTGCTCGGCCACGGAGCTGCGGACGTAGAGGGCGCCCACGCCTTTGGGCGCATACATCTTGTGCCCAGAGATGCTGACGAGGTCGACATCCCGCGTCGAGAGCGGAAGATAGCCGAGCCCCTGGGCCGCGTCACAGTGGAACAGCACACCGTGGTCGCGGGCAACCGCACCGATCTCCGCGATCGGCTGCGCCACGCCGATCTCGTTGTTCGCCAACATCACGCTGATCAACACGGTCTCTTCGGTGAGCGCGGCGGCGACCGCGTCGACCGACACGAGCCCTTGATCATCGACGTCGAGGTACGAGATGCGCCACCCTTCACGTTCGAGCGCCGCGCAGGTGTCGAGGACCGCCTTGTGCTCCGTGCGCAACGTGACGATGTGTGCACCTTCTTTCCGGCGACCGCGCGCCACGCCCGAGATCGCAAGATTGTCGCTCTCGGTCGCTCCCGAGGTGAATACGATCTCCCGCGGGTCGCATCCGAGGAGTCCTGCAACTTCTGCGCGACTCTGGTCGACCGCATCGCGTGCGGCCTTCCCAAACGCGTGACCCCGGCTCGCCGCGTTGCCGAATTGCTCGCGGAAGTGTGGCAACATCGCGTTCAATACGCGGTCGTCCACCGGCGTGGTCGCGTGATGGTCCAGATAGATGGGAAGGCCAGTCATTCATCCGAAGCCTAGCGCCGACCATGTGCGCCTCCAACGGGTTGGTTTATGCTTCCCCCATGGCCGGAGCGAGCATTCTCTGCGCGACTGATTTGACCGAGCATGGCGATCGAGTCGTCCAACTGGGCGTGGCAACCGCCAAGGCATTTGGGGCGCGCCTCGATTTGATCCATGTGATCGATGACGCGGATTCCTGGTGGCCCGAGGCACCAGAGCTCGAGGAAGTTGCCGACAAGGCACGCGCGCAAGCGACGGAGTACGAGGCGACGCTCGAGCGCAAGCTCGATGAGGTGCAACGGCGCTGCACCGAAGCGGGCGTCGAATGCGAGGCGTCGGTGATTCGCGGCAGGCCATGGAGGTTGATCCCCGAGGTGGCGCAAGAACGATCGAGCTTTCTGATCGTCATCGGCGCATTCGGCTCGGGGGGCAAGCGCGCGGTGGACCGGGCGGGCGTGACCGAGCGCGTGCTCGGCGCAACCGCAGATCGTGTGATCCGCGCGGCCGATCGACCCGTACTCGTGGCCACGGGAGAGAGTGAAATTCCCGACGCGCTCGAGGGCACCACGTGGCTCGTGGGGACGGATTTCTCGGAGTCTTCCCTTGCGGCGGTGTCTTGGGCGAAGCGCGCCGTCGCACGCGTTCGAGGCACGCTGCACATTGCCAACGTCGTCATTCCGGCCGGGGGCGAAGAGAAACCGGATGAAGAACGGACATGGCGACAAGTCCTTCGCGATCAGTCCAAGCTCGTGGCGGGCAAGAGGTTGGTCGCGTACGTCGACGAGCACGCGCCCGGGGCCGCGCATCATCAGGTCGTGTCGCCGGACTATCCCTCGCACGCGTTGTGTGACGCTGCCGTCATGGTGCAGGCCGACATTCTGGTCGTTGGAACCCAACATCAAACGGTGCTTGGACGGCTGCTCGTCGGCAGTACCGCGACGCGGGCGCTGCGCATCGCCCGGGTGCCCGTGTTGATGGTGCCGGCGCGCCAGCGCTAACGCGCGTCGTGCGCGGCATCGAAGACGACCTTCGCGGGGGTCGGGGCATGCTTGACACCCTTTGGTGGATACCCTAGATCCGCATATAGGACCGAAACAGTCCTTTATTCAAGATATTGAAAATGCTGCGAATTTCCAAAATGACGGATTACGCAGTTGTGCTGGCCACCCATCTGGCCGCCACGCGGGGGCCTCATGCTGCTCGCGACCTCGCTGTGCAAACGCAGATCCCCGAGCCCACGACCAGCAAGGTCCTCAAGCAGCTCGGCCGAGCTGGGGTCGTCGCTTCCCAACGAGGCGCCAAGGGTGGATACACGCTGGCCCGACCCCCGCAGCAGATCGGCATCCACGAGGTGATCGAAGCGATCGAAGGCCCGATCGCCGTGACGGAGTGCTCGGACGAAACCGCTGACTCTCTTTGCGAGTACGAAACCAATTGCGGCGTCCGGGCGAACTGGCAGCGAATCAACGTTGCAGTCCACCAGGCGCTCTCCGTGATCACGCTTGCGGACATGGCATTGCCTGTCAGCGATGCGTTGGTCACGCTCACACGCTCGGCCGCAGAAGCAAATAGCGCCCGCACCCAGGATCCTGCTGGGCACGACGTGCAATGAATTTGGAGTGACTATGTCGACAGCGACCGAACCCATCGATGAGATCCTCAGCAAACGCTACGACGCCGGTTTCGTCACCGACATCGAGCAGGAGTACGCGCCGCCTGGGCTGAGTGAGGAAATCGTTGCGTTCATCTCGAAGAAGAAGAACGAGCCGCAATGGCTCCTCGACTGGCGACTCAAGGCCTATCGCCATTGGCTCAAGATGACGGAGCCCCGTTGGGCCAAGGTGAGCTACCCCGAGATCAACTACCAGGACATCTGTTACTACGCGGCACCCAAGTCGAAGGACGACGCGCCCAAGAGCCTCGACGAGGTCGATCCGGAGCTCCTCGCGACCTACGAGAAGCTCGGCATCCCGCTGCACGAGCGCGAAGTGCTGGCGGGCGTCGCGGTCGATGCCGTATTCGACAGTGTGTCCGTCGCCACCACGTTCCGCAGCAAGCTGGCCGAGGTCGGCGTCATCTTCATGTCGTTCTCCGAGGCGGTTCAGGAGCATCCGGAGCTGGTGCGCAAGTACCTCGGGTCGGTCGTTCCCGTTGCCGACAACTTCTTCTCGGCGCTGAACAGCGCGGTCTTTAGCGACGGTTCGTTCGTCTACATTCCGAAGGGCGTGCGTTGCCCGATGGAGCTATCGACCTACTTCCGTATCAACGCCGCCAATACGGGGCAGTTCGAACGCACGCTCATCATCGCCGATGAGGGAAGCTACGTGAGCTACCTCGAGGGGTGCACAGCACCCATGCGCGACGAGAATCAGCTCCACGCTGCCGTCGTCGAGCTCGTCACCCACGACGACGCCCAGATCAAGTACTCGACCGTGCAAAACTGGTACCCCGGCGACGAGAACGGAAAGGGTGGCATCTTCAACTTCGTCACGAAGCGCGGCCTATGCGAAGGCGCCCGGTCCAAGATCAGCTGGACCCAGGTCGAGACCGGCTCTGCGATCACCTGGAAGTACCCGAGTTGCATTCTCAAGGGTGACGATTCGATCGGAGAATTTTACTCGGTCGCGCTGAGCAATCACCGTCAGCAAGCCGACACGGGCACCAAGATGATCCATCTTGGTAAGAACACTCGTTCGACCATCATCTCCAAGGGAATCAGTGCGGGTCACGGTCAGCAGACGTATCGTGGCGGAGTCAAGATCTCCCGCGGTGCGAGCAACGCACGGAACTACACGCAGTGCGATTCACTTTTGATCGGCGACAAGTGCGGAGCCCATACGGTTCCCTACGTAGACGTTCGCAACAGCACCTCGAAGCTCGAGCACGAGGCCACGACTTCCCGGATCGGTGAAGATCAGTTGTTCTACTGTCGGCAGCGTGGGCTCTCCGAAGAAGATGCGGTCAGCTTGATCGTAAATGGCTTTGCGAAGCAAGTGCTGAAGGAGCTGCCGATGGAGTTTGCCGTCGAGGCGCAGAAGTTGCTTGGAGTGAGTTTGGAAGGAGCAGTCGGCTGATGTTGACGATCGAAGACCTGCACGTCGAAGTCGACGGCAAGGCAATCCTCAAGGGGATCAATCTCGAGATTCAAGCAGGCGAGGTCCATGCGGTCATGGGTCCGAACGGTTCGGGGAAGAGCACTCTGGCGTACGTGCTGGCTGGGCGCGAAGGGTACGAGGTGACGCGAGGCCGCGTGATCTACAAGGGCGAGGACTTGCTCGAGATGGCGCCGGAGATCCGCGCGGCGGAGGGTGTGTTTCTCGGCTTCCAGTATCCGGTTGCGATTCCGGGTGTGAGCAACATCTATTTCTTGAAGGCCGCGCTCAATGCCATGCGAAAGCATCGAGGTGAGGACCCCCTCGACGCGATCGATTTCATGAAGCTCTCGAAAGAGAAGGCAGCGATCGTGCAACTGCCCGACGAGCTGACCAAGCGCTCCGTCAACGACGGCTTCAGCGGGGGCGAGAAGAAGCGGAACGAAATTTTTCAGATGGCCATGCTCGAGCCCACCCTCGCGGTGCTCGACGAGACCGACTCAGGGCTCGACATCGACGCCCTCAAGGTGGTCGCAGAGGGTGTGAATAGCCTCCGAAGCCCGGAACGTTCGATGCTGGTGATCACCCACTACCAACGTCTGCTGGACTACATCGTCCCCGACGTGGTCCACGTCCTCATCGACGGGCAGATTGTGCAGACCGGCACGAAGGAGCTCGCCAAAGAGCTCGAGGCCGGCGGGTACAGCGACGCCCGGAACGCGATGCAGCCGTGACGCAAGCACCTCAGAAGCTTCTCGAGAGTATTCCGACCGTGTTCGACACGGGGCCCGCATGGCTGCGCTCGATTCGCACGCGTGCCGCGGATACCCTTCGTGATCTTGGTCTGCCCACGAAGAAGACCGAGGCGTGGCGATTCACGCCGGTGCGTTCGTTCGTCGAGCGCTCGTTCGTCCTTGAGCCCTCCTCCGCGCCACGCTTGTTGTCGGAGGTGCCCGAAGGGGTGACCGTGCGAAGCCTCCGCGAAGTTCTCGACAAGGAGCCCCATCTGCTCGAAGGACGCCTCGGTCAATACGACGCCGAACACTTCGCCGCGTTGAACACCGCACTGTTTGAGGATGGTCTCTGGGTCCACATCCATGCGAATGCCGTGATTGAGACCCCGCTCGAGCTTCAGCATCAGTTCCCGAGCGGCGAGGGGCCTCGAGTCGACTATCCACGTTTGCTCGTGACCGCGGACCGTGGCAGCCAGGCGACGTTGATCGAGTCGTATCGAGGTGGCGTGCCCGACGCGATGACCAACTCATTGGTCGAAATCGACATCGGTACCAATGCGATCGTCGACCACGTTCGCGTTCACGAGAACCGTGGGCTGCAGGTGGGCAAGGTCGATGTTCGTCAGGATGCAGACAGCCGCTACCGATCGGTCGTCGTGACTCTTGGTGGCGCGTTGCTGCGCTGCGACGTTCGTGCGCGGTTGCAGGGCCGCGGCGCCGAGTGCCAGCTCGACGGCGCGTACCTGGTCGACGGCGCAGACCACGTCGACCATCACACGCTCGTTGAGCATGAGGCGCCCCATTGCCGAAGCGCGCAGACGTACCGCGGCATTGCAAACGACCGTGGCACGGCCGTATTCGATGGCATCGTGGTCGTCCATCGCGACGCGCAGAAGACAGAAGCGCATCAGGAGAACCGCAACCTGCTGTTGTCCGAGGCAGCCACCGTCCATACGAAGCCTCACCTCGAGATCGACGCCGACGACGTGGTTTGCAGCCACGGCGCTACGGTCGGCGCTCTCGACAGCGATCAGATGTTCTACCTGCGTGCCCGTGGTGTTCCCGAAGAGTTGGCGCGGGCAATGCTCATCTATGCGTTCATCGAAGAGATCGTCGACGAGGTGCGGCATTCTTCGACACGCGACCGACTTCGCGAGGCTGTCTTGGCCCGTATCCCGCAAGGGGAGTCCCTTCGGGGGGTGACATGACTCGCACCTCGGCGATCACCTCCGCGGACCGCGCCGGCTTCGACGCCACTCGTGCGCGGGCCGATTTCCCTGCGATCCACCAGGAGGTTCACGGCAAGCCCCTCGTCTACCTCGATAGCGCGGCGACCACGCTCAAGCCTCAAGTCGTGATCGACGAGGTGTCGGACGTCTACGCGCGCGACAGCGCCAACATTCACCGGGCGGTCCATCTCCTGTCGCAACGGGCGACCGCTCGCTATGAAGACGCACGGGAAAAGGTTCGCACGTTTCTCAATGCGGAACGAACCTCTGAGGTGATCTTCACGCGCGGAACGACCGAATCGGTCAATCTCGTCGCCCAGAGCTGGGCCCGCACGTTTCTTCAGCGAGGAGACGAGGTCCTGATCTCCGAGCTCGAGCATCACTCGAACATCGTCCCGTGGCAGATCGTCTGCGAGCAAGTGGGTGCGGAGCTCGTGGTCGTACCCATGACGGATCGCGGTGAGATCACCGTCGACGCGTTCGCCTCTCAGTTGAGCACACGCACACGGCTGGTGGCGTTTGCGCACGTGTCGAACGCCCTCGGGACGATTCTTCCCGCCGAAGAGATGATCGAGCTGGCACATGAGCACGGCGCGGTCGTGCTCCTCGACGGAGCGCAGGCGGTTGCGCATGTCCCGGTCGACGTCCAGGCGCTGGACTGCGATTTCTACGCGTTCAGTGGGCACAAGCTCTACGGCCCCACGGGCATCGGTGTCTTGTATGCACGCGAGCGGCTCCTCGAGGGGATGCCACCCTACCAGGGTGGCGGCGACATGATTCGCTCGGTCACGTTCGAGGAAACGATCTACAACGACCTTCCGTACAAGTTCGAGGCAGGGACTCCGAACATCGCCGGCGCCATCGGGCTCGGTGCGGCAATCGACTACTTCACGTCCTGGGATCCTGCCGAGATCCATGCACACGAGCACCATCTGTTGCAGTACGCGAACGATGCCCTGTCTTCAGTCGATGGCCTTCGTCTCGTAGGCACCGCGCCTCACAAAGTCGCGGCGATCTCATTCTTGATGGACCAGGCACATCCTCACGACATCGGGACGATCATCGACGCCGAGGGTGTGGCGATTCGCACCGGACATCATTGCGCACAGCCCGTGATGGAGCACTTCGACATTGCCGCGACGGCGCGCGCATCCCTCGGCATCTACAACACGACCGCCGACATCGATGCGCTGGTTCGCGCGCTCGAGAAGGTCAAGGAGCTGTTTGGCTGATGGACCTACGCGAACTCTACCAAGAAGTGATCCTCGATCACGGCAAGAACCCGCGGAACCACAGGTTCCCGGAGCCTCACAATCGTGAGGGCAAAGGCTACAATCCGCTGTGCGGCGATCGCATCACGTTGCGGTTGCAGCTCGAGGGCGACCGAATCGCCGATGTCGGGTTCGTGGGGCAGGGGTGCGCGATTTCTCAGGCGTCCGCATCGACGATGACGGAAGCCGTAAAGGGAAAGACCCTCGACGAAGCTGCCGAGATTTTCTCCAAGTTTCACGCCATGGTCATGGGCGCCGACGGCGCCGACGATCACCTCGATTCACTTGGGAAGCTTGCCGTGTTCGCAGGGGTTCGGGAGTTCCCGATGCGCGTGAAGTGCGCGACCCTCGGGTGGCACACTCTCAATCACGCCCTCGAAGACGTGGGCGCAGAAGCAAAGACGGAGTAGGGCGTGGGCGACGACATCGAGCATCTCAAGGTTCACAAGATCCCGCCGCGAACGACGTCGGACCATGTCTTCTTGCCCCAGGCGGGCGGGCCGCCGCAGCCAGTAGACCCAGTGGGCGAGGCATTTGCGGGAAGTGGCGAGAAACCAGCGGGGCCGATCGATCCCGTGGCGGTCAAGGCCGCGATCATCGAGGCCCTCCAGTCGATCTACGACCCGGAGATTCCCGTCAACATCTACGAGCTCGGCTTGATCTACGAGGTGGAAGTCACCGAAGAAGCCAACGCCGAGATTCGGATGACCCTCACGGCGCCAGCATGTCCGGTGGCGGGAGCATTGGTGGAGGAAGTTGCCCAGAAAACCGGCAGGGTCGAGGGGGTCGCGACGTCTCACGTCGAGCTGGTCTGGGACCCCCCCTGGACGCCGGAACGCATGACCGAGGCTGCCAAACTCGAACTCGGCATGCTTTAGGGCCGCGTCTCCGATACACTCCGCGCCGATGACGCGGGATCTGTCGGGACGGTGCGGCACGTGTGGTTGGTACATCCCCAAGTGTGAGGAGCCAGATGGCTCGTGGGTTGGCAATTGCCGGCTCGGGCAGGGTCAGTGGCCGCTACGAGACGCGGCGACGTGCTCGAGCCACAAGTCCAAGGACACCCCGTGGAATCAAGCGCTCAAGCGTAAGCCGGCAGTTGGCGCGCCACGGCACTACCGTGAGGCTCCGAGCCCAAAGCCGCGCCCACACATCCCTTCGGAGATTGGAATCGAGATGGATCAAGAGACGTTCCGAAACGTGCTTCGCGAAGTGTTGCTCGACGAACTGGGAGTTCGCGAAACCGAAATGGGAGACCGTTGGGAAGGCGGCGAGCTCGTTTTGGTGCCCGGCCGTGAAGGCACCCAGGAGAAGCGGGTGCCGCTCGACGTCTTCTTCAAGAAAGTCGTGATGGTCCGAGACAAGCTCCGGGTGCTCGAGCAGAAGATCAACGGCCACAAGGGCTTGAGCGATGAAGACAAAGTCCAACTCCAGCAGTACATCACCGGTTGCTACGGCTCCTTGACCACGTTCAACGTGCTCTTCCGAACCAAAGACGATCAGTTCGCCGGGCAGAGAAAGTAGTCGTGACGCGACCTGGCGCGGCGACGTGGGCTGCTACACTCGAGCGTGCTCTACTTTGCCTACGGGTCGAACCTCGATGCGCACAACTGGACCGACTGGTGCACGAAGAAAGGGTTCGATCCGGCGTCTCTCGAGCCGATCGGCCCTGCTTGGCTTCCCGATCACGAGCCGGTGTTCCACTATGAGCGGCGCCTTCAAAGGGGCGGGGCCCTCGATGTGAAACCGAGCCGCGGCACGGCCACTCCCGGTGCGCTCTTTGCGGTCCACGACTGGAACGGCCTTCGCGCCAAAGAGGGTGTCACGGGAGGCTACTACCGCCCAATCGAGGTCACCGTTCTCACCGCCGACGGCCGTGCCCATGTAGCGACGACGTACACCGTCTGCGATGAGCGTGTCGGCTCGTTTGTGCCGCCTGGCGACGAGTATCGCGGGTTCGTGAGTCGTGGGCTCGCACTCTTCGGTCACTCTGACGTGCAGTTCCGCGCGGTCGCCGAAGGTGCGGCGCCGGCGGCGACTCCTCGTACACTCTTCGCCTACGGCACGTTGATGCGGGGGGGACGGACACACGACTTGATCGCCGCCCATCTGCGTGCGCCCGAACGGCCGGCCACGTTGCAAGGCGCATCTCTAGTTCGGATCGACTGGTACCCTGGATTGATCCTCAAAGAAGGCGAGTCGGTTCATGGGGAGCTCTTCGAGTTGTTCGACGCGCCCGCCGCCGTCCGGGAACTCGACCCCTACGAAGACTTCATGGGGTACGGTGACGCGACCTCGCTCTATCGCCGCTCCCTCGTGCGCGTCGACACGGAGAGCGGCCCGACCTTGGCATGGACGTACGTCTTTCTGGGCGAATCGGAAGGGCTTGAACACATCGCTTCCGGTCGGTGGAGAGCGCCTTGACCTCGCGCCGCTCGGGCCCTACTCTTTGTGTCCATGACAAACCACCGCGACAGTCAGCGCTTTTACTTTTGGTTCACCGACTAGGTGGCCTCACGCGCGCTCGTCGCTCGAAGGCCGCCTCCCTGGCGGCCTTTTTTCGTTTCATGAGAAAGAGTCGCCGCGGGAGAGGCAGAGAGTCCGACCGATGGCCCACAACGACCTTACACAAGCTCCACAACGAAGAGGAAAACCCGCGCCTGAACTGGCTCGTACCGGTTGCGTCGTTCATGACGGCTCGGCGTTTGAGCTCTCCGCAAGCCTCCGACAGCTCGGGTTCGACATCATCGAAGGCCCGCTGCTCTCGTTTGCGATGCCCAATGAGACCCCTCGGCAACTGGCAGTCATCGCCACGAAGCCTGGCGCAGCGCGGGCCGAGCGCCTCCAATCGTGGACCCGCGAACTCTGCTCCCGCGGCACGACGGTGCTTGCGATCGGCGCTTCGGTAGGGCCCGTGGCCGAGTTCTTCGGCTCACAGCTTCCCGTATCGGATGAAGCGCCCGGCCCGTCTCGACTCGCCAACATCACGACTGCCGATGCCGGTCTCTTCGTGGGTGTCCCCGAGTCAGTCCGGCTCGCAGTCCCGACGGGCCCGCGCTTTCTTTGCGACGACCTGAACGCGGAGTTTGGGGTTACGGCGAACGCCGCGGACGGCGAGCTGATCGGGGCGTCGCACGTGTTTCGCCCGATTCACTTGTTACATGCGTCTGTGGTGGAATCCGCAGAGTTGCGTCCGACCGTCCTCGCGAATCTGCTTCGCTTGGTGCGCGACCAGGGCGGCAGGGCCTTCTAGCCCATTCTTTTCCGGGGAACGCGCGGCGTGGGCTAGAATTCGCCCGAACACCGATGCGTTCAACCCAAGTCACATCGCTCCTCTTGTTGCTCTTGGGTCTGTCGTTCTGGGCGATGTTCCAGTTCATCGGGCCCGTGTATGGGAACTATGCGCTCGGCCTCGGGAGTATCCAGTTTCCCGCGACTCAGTTCGTTCGCTTCGCGATCATCTACGGGATCCTTGGGACCGCCGGCGCGGTATGCGTCGCCGTCGCGATGACGGAGCTTCGCCCGCACTGGCAGAACCGCGAACTCACTGCGTTCGTTCCCATCGCCACCCTGATCGGGGTGTTGGTTCCCGCGTTCATTCGATTCGGCGTACTCGGCGGGGGCGCGATTACGGACGACGAGTCTGCGTACCGATTCTCGGCCGAGCTCCTCGCTTCCGGCCGCCTCACCGCGCCATCGCACCCTCTGCGCTTGTTCTTTGATCATGCGTTCTTGGTGAACGACGGGCGCATGTTCTCCCAGTATTTTCTCGGTTGGCCTGCCATCATGGCGTTGGCCGTGCCGTTCGGGGCGGACGGCTATCTCAACGCGCTGATCTCCGGCGCGACCGTGCCCGCACTCTACAGGCTCGTCGAGATCTCCGTCGGCAAGCACTGGGGTCGACTCGCGGTACTGGTGTTCTTGACGTCGCCCATGCTCCAGGTCGCAGCCGCGACCCAGATGTCGCACACGTCTGTGCTTGCGGCGCTCGTCGCTGCGATTCTCTTTGGCACGCTGGCTCTTCGAGGAGGGCGACCACGGGTTCACGCCGCCTTCGGTTTCTTCCTCGCCCTTGCCTTCTTCATCCGACCCCTGTCGGCGGTGGGGGTCGCGCTCCCTTGGGGGGCGCTTTGGACTTGGCAGCAAATGCGACCGGGTCGACGCGTGCCCAACATCTTGGCGTTCGTTGCACCGGTACTCGTTCTTGGTGCGGTGTTCCTCTGGGTGAACGCCGAACTGACAGGATCCGCATTCAAGACCGCGTACCAGCGTGCCTTCGAGTACGCGGCCGACAACAATTTTCGGTTCACGCATGTGGGCGAGCACCGTGCTGGCGCTCGGGTGCTTTCCAACTCGGGCGGGGTTGCGGCGATGCTCGCCACAGTCACCAACGGTCTCGTCCGACTCAACCTCTCGCTCTTTGGTTGGCCCGCATCCCTGATCCTACTGCCCGTTGCGGTCGGGCTCCGAAAGACTTCGGTTTGGTGGGCCAGCATCGGCTCCTACATCGTGCTGCACTTCTGGCTGCACGATCCCGGAATCGACTCGTTTGGGCCCACGCATTGGTTCGAGATCTCGCTCCCGATCCTGGTGTTGACCACATTTGCCTGCCAACGCGCGACGCGGTGGGCAGGTGCGGTTTCAACCGACGCGCTTCGCTTTCCCGCGTACCTCGTCGGCGCGTTCATGGTCGCGTCCGTGTTTCTCTTCTCACCATACCGACTCAAGGCGGTCTCTGACATTGGGGAGATGTCGACGAGGCCCCTCGCTGCGGTCGCGGAGGCCGGGCTTAGGGACGCGATCGTGTTCGCCGATCGGCCCTGGGCGATGCGATGCGTCCGCCTCGGCGTGGCGCCCAATCACTACGTCTACTGGTGGCCGCTCAACGATCCCGATTTCGAGAACAGTGTCCTCTGGGCCAACCATCTTTCGCTTGAAGCCGACCGCGCGCTCTTGAAGACGTTCCCCGGGCGAACGGGATACGTGACCGCGTGGAACGCTTCGAAGTGCGCGATGGCGTTGATCCCTCTCGAGCGCGCGCCCACGGACCGAATTCCCAATGGCATCATGCGAAGCAAGAACGGAAGCGCCTGGCGGTACACGGACGACATACCCGTGACCGGGCAGCCCGTGCCCTGAGTGCGAACGTCAGGATTCTTTCTTCGGCACACAACTGCGCTATCGTGCCGACCCGGGGGAGCAGATGATGTCGAACCAAGAGATACTGGTCACGGGAGGTGCGGGGTACATCGGTGCGGTGCTCGTGCCCGAGCTGATCGAGCAGGGACACCACGTCACGGTGCTCGATGCGTTCCTCTACGGTACCGATCCCGACACAGATCCGATCGTGCATCCTGCCTGTCGACGAATACGCGCCGATGTTCGCGATTTCGAACGTGTCGACGCAGTCCTTCGAGAAGGTCGATTCGGTGTCGTGATTCATCTCGCCGCAATCTCCAACGACCCGAGCTCTGAACTCGACCCGGAAGTCACCGAGAGTGTCAATTTGAAGGCGGTCGATCACTTGATGCACGCGGCGAAGCGCCACGGCGTGCGTCGGTTCCTCTACGCATCGTCGGCGAGTGTGTACGGCGTGAAAGACACGGAGAACGTCACCGAGGATCTAGACCTCGATCCGATTACCATCTACGCGCGGTGCAAGGCCGAGGGAGAGCAAATCCTCAACCGACTCGTCGACGATGATTTCGTGGGGGTCTCTGTCCGCTCGGCGACGGTGTGTGGCTATTCGCCTCGATTGCGTCTCGACCTCACGATCAACCTTCTTACCGATCAGGGCCTGACCGATGGACGGATCCGGGTGTTTGGGGGCGCGCAGATGCGACCCAACGTTCATGTCCAGGATTTGAGTGCCTTCTACCGAATGCTGATCGACGCACCTGCGCCCAAAGTCTCAGGCAAGGCGTTCAACGTCAGCAAGGCGAACGCATCGGTCATGTCTCTCGCGCAAATGATCCGAGACGAACTCGACCCATCGATTCCCATCGACACGGTGCCGTCCAATGATCCCCGTTCGTATCACTTGTCTGCGGCGCGCGCGCGAGAAGAGCTCGGGTTCGAGCCACAGCGCGACCTGGTATTCGCAGTCCGGGAACTCCAGCGAGCGTACGCATCGGGCGCGGTGCCGGATAGCCAGTCGTCGATCTACCGGAACGTGGTCTGGATGAAGGCGCAGCCTGACGTATGGCGAAGGATTGCGCGCGGCGGCGCGTAGGCGTCCGAATTCGGAGCCCTACACAAAATGACAATTGGCGTCCCGGCGTGAGGAGTCGGTGTCGAGGCGGTTGGGCGATCGTTTCGGGCATGCTTCGTCTGGGGCGTTTCAGCCCGGTTTGGGCGGCCTTTCTCGTCGCGCGCCGCGAATGTGCGGCAAGATGGGCCGCGACTCCGTCATCGGATCGGTAATTCCTGCTTCGCATCATGTTTGACCGCACCACGGCAAACCGCTAACCCACTTCGGAAGCGGGGGATGTGGGTGTGTTGGTGAGATCCCCGCACTGCCGATGGGAGAGAATCATCATGACCAAGAACGTATTGCGATTGGGTTTGGTGCTCGCGGTCTGCGGGGCGCTCGTGGCGTGCAAGAAGACAGCCGACGACGCCGCTGCCGCTGCCGATGAGGCCGCTACCGCCGCCGCAGAGGGCGCGATGGAAGCCGCCGAAGCCGCCGAAGA
>JBATTM010000089.1:0-3245 GCA_049670545.1 Polyangiales bacterium | reverse complement strand
CGCTTGGGTCGGGGGAGCCACGGCCTTGGTGATCGGGTATGTGGCACTCGTGATTCTTCGCCGTATCATCCTCGTGGGGCGCATGTGGATGTTCGCCCTCTATCTAATTCCCCTGGGGGTCTTCCTGGTGTGGCAGTAGCCACCATCGATTGCGCGCATGACCGATATCGACAAAGCACACGCCGTCATCATGGCAGGGGGATCTGGAACCCGCTTCTGGCCACTGTCTCGCGCATCCCGGCCGAAGCAGTTCCTCACGCTCGGTCCTGACTCTCGGTCGCTGCTGCGGGCCACGGCGGAACGCGTGTGGGAGACCATCCCTGCGTCCCGTACCTGGGTTGTCACCGCGGCGGCACAACGCGACATGGTCGTCGAGGAGCTCCCCGAGCTGCCCCAGGACCAAATCTTGGCGGAGCCCATCGGCCGGAACACCGCACCCTGCATTGGCTGGGCAGCGAGTCACATCCGACGGAAAGACGAAGACGCCATCTTGGCGGTGCTCCCGGCCGACCACTACATCAGCGATACCGCTGGCTACGCCGAAACGATCACCCGCGGCGTCGACGCGGCGACGCACGGGGACTACGTCACCATCGGAATCGTCCCGACCCGTCCCGAGACCGGCTACGGCTACATCGAGATGGGCGCAGAGCTCGACCCGGGTGTGTTTCGAGCGAGGCGATTCGTCGAGAAGCCCAATCGGCAACGCGCAGAGCAGTTCGTATCATCCGACAAGTTCCTCTGGAACAGCGGAATGTTCTTCTTCCTGGCGAACCGAATTCTCGAAGCGATCGACCACCATCTGCCGGGGCTCGGCGAAGGTCTTGCAAAATTCGACGCCGCGGCGCGCGCGGGAAGCGAGGCCGAAGTCGTGGAGCGCCTGTATCCCGAGCTCCCGGCGATCAGCATCGACCATGGGATCATGGAGAAGGTCGACGCCGTGAGCGTAGTCCCTGCTTCGTTTCCATGGTCCGATCTCGGCAGCTGGACCTCTGCATGGGAACTGGCGCCGCAAGACGAACGACAAAACGCGTTGCCTGATGGCGGCATCTGCGTCGACGCCACCGGAAACTACGTGCACGCACCGGCTGGGAAATTGGTCTCCCTCGTGGGCGTCCACGACCTCATCGTGGTCGATTCCGGGGACGCCCTCCTGATCGTGCCGAGAGAGCGCGCTCAAGACGTCCGCGACGTGGTCGCACAGCTACGAGAACGAGACGACCCAAGAAAGTGATGTCGTGAATCCGCACGTCTTTCGTCAGTACGACATCCGTGGACACGCCGAACGTGATTTCAACAACGACTTCGTTCGGAATCTCGGCCTCAGCCTAGGCACGTTCTTCCACGCCCGTGGGCGGCGAGAGATCGCAGTGGCCCGAGATTGCAGGCTCAGCTCCCCACGGATCTACGAGGCCCTGTCGCAAGGGCTCACAGAGACCGGCATGCGCCTCACCAACGTCGGTGTCGGGCCCACCCCACTGCTGTACTTCGCCGTGCATCATCTCGGGTTGGATGGCGGCATCCAGATCACCGGAAGCCACAACCCCCCCGATGAAAACGGCTTCAAGATGATGGTGGGCAACGGGTCGCTCTACGGCCGCGACATCGAAGAGCTTCAGGGGATCATGGAGCGAGGGGCGTTCCGTCGAGATCCCAGGGGCGGAATCACCGACGTCGATCTCAGCACAGACTACGTGGCGGCTATCGCTTCACGCATCGATCTTCAACGCACCGACATCCGCTTCGCTCTGGACGCAGGGAACGGCGCTGGCGGCCCGCTCGCGATTCAAACGATGACCGCGCTCGGGCTCGACCCCATACCCATGCTGTGCGACATGGACGGCACGTTTCCGGTGCACCACGCCGACCCGACCGAACCAGAAACGTTGGAGATGCTCAGAGACCGAGTCTTGTCTGAGAAGCTCGACATCGGTTTCGCGTTCGATGGCGACGCAGATCGACTTGGCGTGATCGACGCACGCGGCGACATCGTGTGGGGGGACCGGCTCATGATTCTCCTCTCACGCGACCTACTCGAATCCCATCCTGGCTCGACGATCATCGGTGAGGTCAAGTGCTCCCAAACCATGTACGACGACATCGAAGCGCACGGTGGTCGCGGCATCCTCTGGAAGACCGGGCACTCCCTGATCAAAACGAAGATGAAGGAAGAAGGGGCGTTGCTCGCAGGCGAGATGAGCGGCCACATCTTCTTCGCCGACCGCTACTACGGCTTTGACGATGCGACCTACGCCGCCCTTCGCATTCTCGAGATTCTGTCCAGGAGCGACAAACCGCTTCATGAGATGCTGAGCGACGTGCCCGAGACGTATGTGACGCCGGAAATCCGAGTTCCATGCGACGACGCTCGGAAGTTTCGCGTCGTCGAGAACGTCGTTGCGCACTACCGACCCACGCATGAGCTAGTGGATATCGACGGCGCACGCATCCAGTTTGACGGCGGCTGGGGTCTGGTCCGCGCATCGAACACGCAACCGGTATTGGTGCTTCGGTTCGAGTCCGAGTCGGCGACCCGCCTTCAAGAGATCCGCGACGAACTCGAGTCAGTCGTCAGCCGGGTCAGCGACCTCGACTGACGGGGCCTCGGGCAGCGCGACGTCGAGGCTGGCCTCGTAGGCACCTTTGCCTTCGAGCGTGCGCCAATCACTCGGGCCGATCACCTCACGGCGCGTGCCGCGCTGAGGATGAAACACCAGGAGCTCTTGACCCTCGTCGATCGAGTCGACCGGCAGCGAAAGCGCGGGACCCGTCCCGACGAAACGGTACACCTTCGCCCCGGGCGGGTTGGTGATGATTCGAACCGTACCGATCGTGGTCGTGTCTACTTCGCCAGCGGATGGGAGCGGGTCGCCTAGCGCGAGGGGCGTGTCTTTCGACGGCGCGGGCTGAGCCTGTACGGCCAATTCGTAGAGCGGCGCATCCTCTGCGTGGACCCAGGTCGCGCCTTTCGGGACCGCGGCACGCGAGGGCGCGAGCCCCTCATCGAGGACGACAAACTCATGGGGACTGCCGACCGCGAGGCCCTCCGCGCGCGCTGGCCCGCGACCCACGTAGACGAACAGCTGCGCGTCTGCCGGTTCGATCGCGACGTTGATCGTGCCACCGCGGGAGGCCGTGCTGGAAACCGAATCCGGCGGGGTCGTGAAGCGATCCAACGCGCCGGTCGTGACCAATGCGACAACCGCCCCGGCCGCCCCTAGAACCAGGAGCCAGGGCAACAGGAC
>JBATTM010000088.1:0-2512 GCA_049670545.1 Polyangiales bacterium | reverse complement strand
CAACAAAATTGAACTTGAGGTCGAGTTCCCTTTTCTGTAGAATCTTGCCGAGTGTTCTCCGCAGGCATGGTTTCTTTTGTGTCTTGTGACAAGGATCTCGAGATCCATACTCCTGTGACTATGAACTTAGCCTCAAAATGGCTCGACAAAGAAGACGCGCGGTAACCTGGCGAAATGGCTATCTGCGCATTCATCGGGTTGGGGAACATGGGCTTTCCCATGGCAGGACCTCTGGTCGCCCGGGGACATGAAGTCAGGGTCTTCAATCGAACGGCCGAGACGTGCCGTCGATGGGTCGACACGTACGGTGGAGAGGCGCGCGGGACCCCCGCGGAGGCTGCCGAGGGTGCTGGGTTCGTGTTCGTGTGTGTCTCCGCGGATGACGATGTGCGCGGCGTTCTCTATGGAAACACCGGCGCACTCGAGTTCCTGAACGAGGGCGCGATCGTCGTGGATCACACGACGGCCTCCCCCGATTTGGCGACGGAGCTCTCGTCGGCTTGTGAGAGACGCGGCATCGGTTTCATTGACGGTCCGATCTCCGGAGGCCAAGCGGGTGCTGAACGGGGCGCTCTCAGCGTGATGTGCGGAGGTGAGCGCGCGCACTTCGAGGACGCGGCGCCGATCATGGCGGCCTACGCGGCAAAGATCGTTCTTGTTGGTCCTGTCGGTTCCGGTCAGCGCACCAAGATGGTGAACCAGATCCTGTGCGCGGGCGTCATCCAGGGCGTCGCGGAGGGCTTGGCTTTCGGGGAGAGGGTGGGGCTCGACATGGAGAAGGTCCTCGCCGCGGTGAGCGGTGGGGCGGCGGGATCGTGGTACCTGACGAATCGCGGAGCGACCATGGTCGCTGACGATTTCGATTTCGGTTTCGCCGTCGACCTGATGGCGAAAGATCTGAGGCTCGTAGCTTCGGAAGCGGCCGTTGCGGGTGCCGCGGTGCCCCTCACGAAGCTGACATCCGAGTACCTGGGACAGGCGCAGCAGGCAGGCGACGCTCGACTTGACGCAACGGCGATCATCCGCCGCTACCGCGACAGCGCCCATCCACGAGAACGCTAGCCTTGATGGCAACGTTCGTGTGGCTGCGGGGCGCAGTCATCGTGGCGCGGGAGGCAATCCTATGGCGACCACCGCCGAAATCGCATCGGACACGGCGTCGAGAAATCGTCCGTCCGTCAGCATCCGACCATCGATATGGGCTTCTAAAGCGCCGTCGATCATCCCAAAAAGTACGAGGGCAGTCGCCGACGAATCGCCCCGAAACCCGACGTGGTTCAAGAGCCGGTCAATGCGATCGATGACCTCCCTCTCCGTTCGCTGCCACAGCGACTGAAGGTTTGGATCGACGCGTCGGCGTTCCCGAAGGACGGCGTGCAGACCTGGGGCTTCGCGTGCGCCCTCGAGCGCAACCGAGGCCACTTCTCTGAAAATGCGCTGCGCGTCATTCACCAAGTCGCCGTCTAGCTGTCGCATCTCGAGAATCTCGAGCGATCGACTCGCGGTCTTGGCTAAGTAGCCCACTCCGATCTCGAGCAGCAGCGTCGCCTTGTTCGGAAAGTACTCGTAGAAGCTTCCTACGGCGACGCCCGCGCGGGCCGCGATGGTTTTCGCGGTGGTCTCCGCGTAGCCCCGCTCTGCGAACTCGTGAGTCGCACCCTCGATGAGAGCCCGGCGCGTTCGTTGTGCCCGAGGCTGCAGTCCTACGTTTTTCTCGGTGTTGCCCACGGAGCCTGCTCCCCCGGGGGTCACTATAGAGTCTTCTTGGGCTCACGAAAGCCACTGAAGCGCAAAACATGAGCCATGAATCGGAACTCGATCGGGCAGAAAGGGAAGGATTATCCTAACTGGAGAAGAAATCGAGGCGCTCTATAAACTGAACTTGACCTCAGGTTCATGCCCTACTAGGGTGGTGCTCGAAGAAGCCAAGAGGTGTGTTGTGGACAGTCGAATCGGATCGTTTGAAGAGTTCTGGCCGTTCTACGTTGGCGAGCATCAGAGTCGTGCTTGCCGGGCGTTTCACTACCTCGGAAAGATCGGCGTACTCGCGAGCCTGGGCGCCGCGGCGTACACACGGCAGTGGTGGCTTCTTCTTCTGGCTCCCGTGGTGGGATACGCGGCGTCATGGACTGGCCATTTCGGTTTTGAGCGAAACGTTCCCGCCGCGTTCAGCTACCCGTGGTGGTCGCTGCGGGCGGATTTCAAGATGCTCGGTTTTGCGCTGACGGGTCGAATGGCTCGCGAAGTCACGCGCCTGTGTGGCTAACGAGACGCGAACCAGGGCGTGCAGTCCAACCTGTGCGGCTGACTCACTGATGCTCGAGCGTTAGGGACTCTGCCGAAGATCGCGAGTTTTCGGCATTGTGGTCAGACGCCCTGGTCGAGTGACGAACCGTGAACACGACGATGTGGATCAAGCTCCCGGGGTTGTTTGATCCGCCGTTGACGGGGCGTTGTGGCCGCTGTAGTTTCGATGTTCTTGGACTGCCGGGCGACGGAGTAGGTGGTGCCA
>JBATTM010000087.1:0-7222 GCA_049670545.1 Polyangiales bacterium | reverse complement strand
TCTCGACGAAGAGCGTGCTATCCCCGTAGCGCAAACCATTGGTCCCTCCCCACGCTTTCTGCGCCAAGACGCCCGTGAGAACCGCACCGAGAGCGCCGCCCACCCCGTGAATGCCAAACGCGTCGAGGGCGTCGTCGTAGCCGAACTTGCCCTTCGCGAGTACGGCGCCATAGCAGACAATTCCGGCGGCCAGGCCCATGAGTACGGAAGAAGTCGGGCTCACGAAGCCCGCAGCCGGCGTGATGCACACGAGGCCAGCAACGAGGCCTGAAGCGACACCGAGGGCGGTGGGCTTCCCTTGTTTCAACCATTCGGCAACGGCCCACGCGAACGCGGCCGCGCCGGCCGCGAGATGTGTGTTGACGAGCGCAAGAGCGGCAATGCCATCGGAGGCCAACGCGCTGCCCGCGTTGAAGCCGAACCACCCGAACCAAAGTAGGCCTGCACCGATGAGCGTGAGCGTCAGATTGTGAGGAGGGCCGGGGCGACGGCGCTTTCCGAGAACGAGTGCGCAGATCAGCGCTGCCGCACCCGACGACAAGTGAACGACCGTCCCACCCGCAAAATCCAGCGCGCCGCGGGCACCGAGCCACCCGTCCGGCCCCCACACCCAGTGACAGATTGGATCGTACACCAACGTGGCCCAAAGCAGGATGAACAGCAGGTATGCCGAGAACTTCATGCGCTCCGCGATCGCCCCGGAGATCAGAGCCGGTGTGATGATCGCAAACATCATCTGGAAGGCCATGAAGAGGAGATGCGGAATCGTGGAGCCTTCCGTCGGCTCGAGGCCCACCCCGTTCAGGAGCGCGAACTCCAGACCGCCGATGAAACCAAAGCCCGTGTCGGCGCCGAACGCGAGCGAGTAGCCGAGCGCCACCCACTGCAGCGTGATCACGCCGAGCGCGATGAAGCTGTGCATGATGGTCGACAGGACATTCCGCTCGCCGACCATGCCCCCGTAGAACAGGGCCAGCCCCGGCGTCATCAGCAGGACGAGTGCGCAAGACACCATGAGCCATGCGGTGTCCGCTTGGTTGATTGTTGAAACTGCTTCTTCCATCCCCGGTTCCTCCTTGGCGCGGGCGACCCTAGACCGAATCTGTTTCCTCCGGATGTTGCAGTGGTTTCATCCTTGTTTCCGAGCACGGAAACGCCTGGCGGGATCTTTGGATTCGCCTACAATCCCGCGGTGATGCGAATCGTCCACGACAAAGAGTTGTGCGCCAACCACGGTCAGTGCGTCGGTGCCGCCCCCGAACTGTTCAAGTTCGCCGATGACGGCTCATTGGTCGTCATCGACCCGACTCCGCCAGAGTCCCTCCGCGAGGCCGCGGAGGATGCCGTCGACATCTGCCCCGTTCAGGCGCTGGCGATCGTCGACGACTGAAATCGCTGCATTTTTGGGGTCCTAGAAGGGGTGCATGCAGCCGTGATTTCGGTTACAACTCCCGTCCGGCGAGCCATGCCCACGAGGATAGGACCGCCCCTCGACCCTCAACGTCGAACCAACAAGAGAGGCAATTTCATGGAATCCGTATCTGAATTCTTCGAGAAGTTCGAAAGCAAGGCCAGCGCCAACCCCGACGCAGCCACCAGCCCCAACGCGGTCTACCAGTTCAACATCACCGGTGATGGTGGCGGAGAATGGGCGCTCGACCTCACCAAGGGCAAGACCGAAGGCTTCGTCGTCGAAGGCAAGCACGACAGCCCCGGCGCGACCATCTCGATCACCTCCGAAGACTGGCTTGGCATGCTCAACGGATCGGTGAATCCGATGCAAGCGTTCATGTCTGGCAAGATCAAGATCGACGGCGACATGACCCTGGCCATGAGCCTTCAGCAGGTCATGAACCTCGCACAGGACTGAGCCACCTCGGCATCTGTTTGGTAGGGGTGGCTCATGGCTTGGGCCACCCCTTCTCTTTGTTAACGGTTCGTCAACATGGCATCATCGATCAAACCTGCTTCCGACACGCGTACCCGGCTCAGTCCCGAGGATCGCCGCGACCAGCTCTTGCGCGTCACGTCCGACATCATCGAAGCCGATGGGGTCGACATGGTGCGCATCCCGTACGTCGCCTCCGCGGCTGGGGTCACGCGGCCGGTCGTCTACAAGTTCTTTCCGAATCGGCATGAGCTGATCAAGGGCGTGCTCGAAGACTTTCGCGAAGATTTCGCGAAGCGCACCCCCGACATCACGCAGGGCGCCGATGCCGACATCGGCTCGATCGCACGCGTCTTCATCGACGCCGCGTGCGACACGATCGAGGCCAAGGGTTCTGGGGGGTGGCAGCTCCTCCGTTCGGTCGCGCCCGACGCCGAAATCGGCGCGATCAGCAAGGAATTCCGGGGTCAACTCGTCGCTCCTTGGCTGGTGCCCTTGCGTGATCTGACCGGCGTCCCCGACGCCGAGGCCCAAGCGCTCTCCGATATGTTTCTCAGCGGGGCCGGCGAAATCGTTCAACGCTGGATCGACGAGGTGTTCACTCGCGAACAAGTCGCGACACTTCTCGGGCGCATCATCTTGGCTGTCCTCATCGAGTTCACCGAGTAGCACGATGGTCTCCGAGATTTTCGACGCGTCGCAGTGGACCGAGGTGCCCGGTTTCGACCTCCAGGACATCACCTATCATCGCGCCAACGACCAGGGGACCGTGCGGGTCGCGTTCGACAGACCCGAAGTGCGCAACGCCTTCCGCCCGAGTACGGTCGATGAGCTCTACCGCGTCCTCGACCACGCACGGCGAACCTCGGACGTCGGCTGCGTCCTGCTCACCGGCAACGGGCCATCGCCGAAAGATGGTGGATGGGCCTTTTGCTCAGGGGGGGACCAACGCATCCGCGGCAAGGACGGGTACAAGTACGAGACCGACGAAGCTGGCGAGGTCGATCCGGCAAGGCTCGGACGGTTGCACATCCTCGAAGTGCAGCGCCTGATTCGCTTCATGCCCAAGGTCGTCATCGCGGTCGTTCCCGGATGGGCCGTCGGTGGAGGCCACAGCCTTCATGTCGTCTGCGACATGACGATCGCCAGCAAGGAACACGCCCTCTTCAAGCAGACCGACCCCGATGTGGCCAGCTTCGACAGCGGCTACGGCTCGGCTCTCCTTGCGCGGCAAGTCGGCCAGAAGAAAGCCCGAGAGGTATTCTTCATCGGGCTCGACTACACGGCAGAGCAAGCGGCCAACATGGGAATGGTCAACGCTGTGGTCCCCCATACGGAGCTCGAGCATTTCGCCCTCTCGTGGGGTGCGGAAATCAACGACAAGAGCCCGACGGCCATGCGGATGTTGAAATTCGGGTTCAACATGGTCGATGACGGCCTCGTGGGGCAGCAACTCTTTGCTGGCGAAGCCACGCGGCTTGCGTATGGGACCGACGAGGCCCAAGAGGGCCGCGACGCGTTCCTCGAGAAGCGCCCCAAGGACTACAAGAAGTTTCCCTGGCACTACTGATCTCGGGAAGCGCTGACGAAACGAAGAAAGTGGGCTACTCTACCCCACTTAGACACACAGTCGGCCCCACCACCAAGGGGTCGTTCGGAGAAACGGAGCGAGTCATTTCAAGCAAGATATTCGTAGGCAACCTCGACTATGCAACCACCGACGAGCAGCTGCGCGAGCTGTTCGGTGAAATCGGAGAAGTCGTGGATGTGCACATTCCCAAAGACCGCGAAACCGGGCGCCCCCGGGGCTTCGCGTTCGTTCGATTCGCTGCAGAAGAACATGCTGCGCAGGCAGTCGAGCAGATTCACGGGCGAGAGGTTGCGGGACGCGCGTTGCGTCTCGACATCGCCGAAGACAAACCACGCCCGCCGCGTCCTCGACGCGACTTTGGCGGTGGTGGTGGGCGCCCAGGCGGAAACCGAGGCGGATACGACAGCCGCGGTGGCCCCCCGGGCCCCCCGGATGCAAACAGTGGTCTCGACGACCGCCTCAACTACGACCGAGGCCGGTACGACGACCGCAATGACGACAGTCGCGGCGGCTTCGAAAAGCCGAAGCGCCCCAAGGGCAGCCGACGCGGTCTTCGCGGCAAGAAGCGAAGCCTCTAGTTCAACCCGCACAACGAGCGCGCTGCGCAGTCCAGAGGACGGCGTCGGGGTCGCGGTGCGTCTGGGGCGGGTCTGGGGGTCTCGGCCCCGCGAACGCGCGCGACCGGAGCACATGCGACCCTTAAAAAATCTCGGGCGAGGTGTGAACCCCGCCCGAGTGCCCGTTGTGTTGTGTACCCCCAAGGAGTGTGATCTCGATTTTCCCGTGTCGGAGGGTCGCTGATCAGCCACCGACAGTCCTACGGTAAAGGTTCGGATGCACGGTCGTCAAGAAGTATTTTGAATCACAAATAGGCAAAGGTTACGAGCGGTTGAGATGAGCGTGCTCACCTTTGGTCTAGAGGATCACGGTTCGCCGTCACACGGATAGCGCCATACGTACGCGCACAATTGGCTCTCACCCAAGGGGCTCAAGTGTTCTCCCCGTCCGGCCAGGCGAAGCCTCGACAACCCATGGCTCTTTATCGGGGCCCTCAGGAATCCACCGATGAGTCCGCTCACCGGTGAACGTGCTCATGAGGCGGTCGCGGATTCCCGGCGAACGGATCCAGGTTCGTCGGCGGCTGCACGCTCGACTCCCGCGTCCCGTCACCGTGACTCCAGGCCCTCCTTCGGGCCTGATCATGGCGTCTGCCCTCCGCAAGGCGGCGCGAGGCGCGAGGCTCCCGTGACCCCGACGGCTGTGCTAGTGTCGCGCGATGGTGAGCCCCAAGAAGGATCCCTCGGACGTGGACCGTGCGCGAAGGTACTTTCTCAAAGCGGGCGTGTATGCGGCGCCTGCCATCGTCGCGACCATTCAATTGCGGCGTGCGCACGCCCAGGGGCCCTCGTGCATGCCGGTGACCTGCATGCCAGCGACTTGCATGCCCATCTCGTGCATGCCGCTGACCTGCATGCCCCTGAATTGAGATGGTTGCCCCGCCTGTACCCGCGACGCCCACGACGTACTTTCTGCCGGACGATTGGATTCTTCGTCACGAGCCACAGGCTCTGACAGCCACGAAGCTCGGCACCGGCGAAGTGATCACGGTCGAGGGCGACTTGGCCAACGCGGCGGTTGCGCGGGACCTCCCGCAGGCCACGTGGTCGGTGCTTGCGAAAAACGAGCCCCTTCTCGGGGAGCTCCAGGCGAAGCTCGATGCCCACGCGCTGGTCACGCTCAATCGCGGGTCCTTGCTGAAAGGATCGGGCTGGCGGCAGCTGTTCGTCGAGCTGACGGCGCGATGCAACGAGCGATGCGTGCACTGCTACGCCGAATCGTCGCCGGAGCGCCACGAATCGCTGACGTGGGACGAAGTTCGAGCCGTTCTCGACGATGCGAAAGCACTTCGTTTCGGGCTCGTGCAACTGACGGGCGGCGATCCCTTGGTGAGCCCTCATTGCGTCCCCGCTGCCGAGTACGCGCGGCGTATTGGAATCCCGAAGATCGAGGTGTACACGAACGGCCTCGCGCTACGAGGAGAGGTCTACGAACGTCTGCGCGACCTCGACGTGTCGTTCGCGTTCTCGTTCTATTCGCACGACGCCGAGCGACACGATGCGATTACGCGCACCCCAGGAAGCCACGACCGAACCTCGCGCGCCATTCGCCGTGCGACGAGCGACGGACTTACCGTCCGGACCGGAACGATCCTCATGACCGAGAACGAAGGCGATGCGGCCAGCACGCGAGACTACCTCGTACAGCTTGGAGTGCGGGCGACTTCGGTCGGGGTCGACCATGCCCACGCCGTCGGACGAAGTGAGGTCCACCATCAGCCAAGCGCTACGGTTCCCTCACCCCCGGCTCCACAAGGGGCTCATGCCCAAACGGCGTCACGCCCCTTCGGAGGAACCGCGGCCGTCAGTTACGACGGCTTGGTCTACCCGTGCATTTTCAGCCGCCACCTCGCGCTCGGCTCGATTCGCAAGGAATCGCTGGAAACGATTCTCACCGCGCCCCGCGCGATCCCGGCGCCTGCAGACAACGCACTGGATGGGCGCGACGTGCTGACGGCAAAACTCTCGTGTTGGGAGTGTCGTACACGTTCTCACCTTCTCAGGGCTGTCGCCAATGCATGACGGCGCCCAATCCCCGGTCCCCGTCCGCGCTGAGATCCTCACGCACGAGGTGACCGATTCCGAGGAAGTCGTGATCTACGATTCGGCTCACAGGCAGCTGCTGGTGCTCAACGACCTGGCAGCCGGCGTGTGGCTGCTGATCGACGGTGAACGAAGCGTGGACGACCTGCGAGCGGCGGTCACCGAGTGTGTCGACGCCGACGCCGAAACGGTCGCGGAGGACGTATCCACCTTTCTCCAGCAGCTGGTAGAACGAAACATCGTACGATGGCGCACGCCCTGACCGCGCACACCCTTCACTTCTCGGACGTTCGCCTCCAGGTGGAATGCAACAGCGAGCCGATCAACGACGTGATCGTGCGGGACTGGGGTGCCGCGACGCACGCCTTCGTCGGCACGATGCGAGGGCACCATGTGCGCGTACACGTCGGGGAAAACGAGCTCGAGGTCACGTTCGACGAGGAGCAGGTTTGGCGTCAAGCGCCAGGCGAATCGCTGACCGACGCGTTCGAGCTGATTCTGTACCGACGCATGCTGGCGGATCACGGCGATCGGTACGGCGTGTTTCATGGCGCTGCCGTCGTCTCGAACGGCACCGCATGGGTCCTATGTGGCCCCTCGAACGCCGGCAAGAGTTCATTGTCGGTCGCCGCCCTCAAACGCGGGTATCAATACTACACAGACGAGTTCGTCGTCACGGACGGCAAGGCGATATGGGGGTGGCCTCGCACGCCTCAGTTTGGAGCGTTGCCGGGCGCCTCGCCGACACTTCCAATGTGGTTGACCGAGACGAGCCCCCCCGACGCGCACGGCACCCGCCGCGAGATCATGAAGCGCGGGCAGGTCGCATGCGCGGCGACGCCGGCGGAGCACGTGCACTTCGTCGCCGTCGCCCAAGGCGCGAGTACCCGACTACAGCCCTCTTCCTCGATGACGGCGCTACGCCAGTGGAGTGAAGCGGCTTTCTTCGAGCCCCCGGTCTCGCTCGGCAAGCTGGTCGGCATGGGTCAAACATGGGAGGCCGAATGGCGGCACCCAGACGAACTACTCGATGCCCTCGAACTCGCGTCACGCGTGCGACCTTCACCCCCACACACCAAGGAG
>JBATTM010000086.1:0-1790 GCA_049670545.1 Polyangiales bacterium | reverse complement strand
CGTCTGGACTCCGAGTGGACGACAAATTCAAACACAGCGCGGTCCGCCTCCAAGGGCGCATTGACCTTCACGTTGCCAGTCTCGTCGAGGTTGCTGACATAGAGTTCGAGCACCTCGTCAATGTCTTGGTCGGCCCGGTACACGACCCAGCTTCCGTCCGGGCTGACAACGAAACTCGGGGACACCTCGCCACCCGCGACCAGCGGCGAATTGACCTTCTCGTTGCCAGTCCCGTCGAGGTTGCTGGCGTAGAGCTCGAACACGTCGTCGGTGTCTTGGTCGGCCCAGTACAACACCCGACTGCCGTCCGGACTGATGGCGAAACCTGAAGACGCAATGCCGCCAACACTGCCGCCGGCAACCAAAGGCGCACTGAGCTTCACGTTGCCAGTCCCGTCAAGGTTGCTGGCGTAGAGTTCGCGGACCTCGTCAGTGTCTTGGTCGGCCCGGTACACCACCCGACGCCCGTCCGGGGTGATGACGAAACCAGAGGACACCTCGCCGCCAGCGAGCAAGGGCGCATTGAGCTTGACGTTGCCAGTCCCGTCAAGGTTGCTGGCGTAGAGTTCGAACACGCCGTCGGTGTCCTGATCGGCCCAGTACAGTACCCGGCTCCCGTCCGGGGTGATCGTGAAACCGAGGGACGCATTGCCGCCGGCTACCAGGGGTGCATTGAGCTTGACGTTGCCGGTTCCGTCGAGATTGCTGGCGTAGAGCTCGTACACGTCGTCGGCGTCTTGGTCAGCCAGATACACCACGCGCCCAGCCTCCGGGCTGACGATGAAGTCCTGCAGCCACCTGTCGGCGTCTAAGGGTGGCGATAACGCGACCACGTCTCCCGTTCCGTCGAGCGACGCCCTGAACAGACCAAGAGACGCAACGCTATAGTAGACCATCGGCGTCTGAGGCGAGCCGCCAGAGCCACCGCACCCCAGCAGCACCGATACAAGAAGCAGCCCGAGTCGTGTTGTTGTGGTCGCGGTCATCGCGGAAGCCTTATCACAGCGTAGAAACTCACCTCTCAGAACTCCACGCTGGGACACTCGACTTCCACGACTTCAACCCGATCGCAGTCGGCATCCCCGTCGGTCGTCACGACCGTGCACGTTACGGTCGAACCTGAAAGTCCGCTGGCGGCGCACTCTACGAAGAAGCTATCGCGGCCACTTCGGTATGTGCACGACTCGTCGATGGCTCCATCTCCGTTACAGTCCAGGGCGTCCTCCTGGCAGGCGACCCAAGTGGACACACCGGGATCTGGGCCTGGAATACAGGAAAGGCCGTTCTCGGTAGCCATGCAGGTTTGCGGATCACAGCCCATGTCACAGGTCTCGTCCTCGTCCCGAAAGATGAGCTCGCAAGAACTCGTGCCTTCCTCCAACTCGAGGCACTCGATTGGGAACAAATCAGGACATATGTTGAAACCGACGACGGGTTCCATGGGGGTGATACCACCGCCACCGCAGGAAAGAAGAAGCCTGAGCTGAGTGGGAGATGACTCGAGCACGGCGAATTGCTCTTCGGTGACGCAGAGCACTTCGCCGTCGTTGTCGCGTCCGCGAACTTGAATCGAGCAGGGCCCCGGCGGGAGGTCGACAAAGCCCGAGAACACCTCAGGTGCCCCCTGGGTGAGCGCATTGTTGTCGAGGACTTCGAAGGATCCTTCCCGTCGCACCTCATCGTCGTCGGCTGCACCCTGACAGACGACCGTGTACTCGACGGACGCAACGAGGACTTTCCCGCTTGCAACGAGCACCTCGAGTTCCGTGTTGCCGGCACCTTGGGAGCCG
>JBATTM010000085.1:0-9237 GCA_049670545.1 Polyangiales bacterium | reverse complement strand
GTATTGTCGAGGTTGAGGTTCGCGGTCACGTCCCCGCAGTTGCTGTTGGCGAAACCGGCGACGAAGGGCGCCGTCGAGTCGTTGGAGGTGAGGCGCCGCTCCATCTCGAGTGCGGCAAACCCCTTGTGGTCCCCAGAGACGAACGTGCTGTTGAATGTGAGCGCCGTGGGGTGCACCGGAAACCAGTTGAGGACGCCAACGGTGCGTCCGTCTTCGTGCACGAACTTGAGGAGGGTCATGTCGCGGTCGGTGTCGTGTTCGTACCGCGCACGCTCGGCCTCAGGGTTCGCAAGGTAGGCAGGAAGGGAGCGCTGCGCGCCGGCCCCTTCGACGGGCTGTTCACCGATGAGGATGCTTCCGGGCTTCAGAGTCTCATGCGCTTCGACGACTGCCTCGGTAATGCCTTCGACGACGGAGTTGAAGAACGACTCGCGAAACCGACTCGAACCGGACCCCTCTGCCGAATCGCCGCCAAGGCCGTCACGAGGGGTGTACCCGGCAGGACTGGAATGGGTGTGGGTTGCGCTGATGACGACGTTGTCGATCGAATAGACGTCGCCGTAGCGGTCACGAAGGTTTTCGACAACCGACAGGCGAACTTCGTGAGACGGGAGGAGAAGGTCGGTCACGACGAAGACAAACCGACGGCTTTCGTCGAGCTCGCCGAAGATGAATGCGCGCGCCGTCAACCGTGTCTGAATCCCACTCGCGATGTGTGTCGACCGCGAATACCCATTGAACTCCACGTCGACGATCGGGCCTGTGATGTCGGCAGCCCCCACCCCAACGAGGTAGTTGTTGCTTGCCTGCCCACCGCCGGAACACGCGGTGGCTACGACTGCGGCGAGAAGCGTGAGCCCGACGGGCGTCCTGCGCGCTGAAATCATGGAGCGAGGCTACTGGGTGCCTACCAGACCGTCCACTCCCTTCGCTCGGGCGGCGGGGCAGGGTTGTCGCCGGGCTACCCAGGTTCGAGGTGAGCGATCTCCGCTTGCCCTTGCCATAGGGCACCCGCGCCGGATAGATGACAATTCTCGAACAAGGAGGTTTCTATGTCGGCGACTGAAATTGGAAACAAGTTGGTTGCGTTCTGTCGGAATGGGAAGTTTCTCGACTCGATCGACGCGCTCTACTCCGATGACATCGTGAGCGTGGAGGCCATGGCGCCTCCGGGCGGCGAGCAGACGATGACTGGCAAGGAGGCGGTGCGCGGAAAGAACACTTGGTGGATCGAGAACCACGAGATCCACAGCATGGAGGTCGAAGGACCTTACCCCCACGGGGATCGCTTTGCCGTCCGGTTCAAGTTCGACGTGACCGACAAGCCGAGCGGGCAGCGTCAGGTGTTGGACGAGGTGGGGCTCTTCACGGTCGCTGGTGGCGAGGTGGTCCGCGAAGAGTTCTTCTATGGTGCGGAGTAGGCGCGCCCCCTTCGAAATCAGTCGACGCCCGCGAACGCGGCGCTCAATGCGGTCGTGATCTCGGTGCGTTCGGTGAGCGTGTCCATGGGCAACACCGGACCCGAGCCACCCCACGGGTTGCTGTTGTCCACGCGGCCATCGGTTGCCGTGGAGTAGAGGCCGAAGCCCTCCTCATCCCAATACCCATTCGGAAAGTTCGAGGCCTCCGCGCCTGGGTTCCACTCGTACGCGATATTGGGCGGCTGTTTCCACCATTCATCCTGGTATTCGAAGTAGTAGCTGCCCAGGAGCAGATCTTCGTCGAACGCCATCGGGTACATCGTCGTCACGAAGGCTGCGGTTGCGGTCCGCGTCGCGGCGCTTTCCATGATGCCTCCCATGGCGTTGTGACCGGTGGCCGGCATGCCGAACTCGGTAAAGAGCACGGGCTTCTTCATCGTGCCGGTCAGTTGCGAATACGAGCCGTCGTTGTCGCCAAAGATCGAGGTGAAGGAACTGGTCTGATATGTGTTGATGCCCCAGTAGTCGAAGTCCGACAGCTGCTCCATGTAGGTCTGGCCCGTCGTCGGGAACTGTGACGCGAACTTCACGAAATCGGGCACATCGTGGAGCGCCCAGCCCACGAGCTTGTCGGGCGCGTTGGTCTTGATGTCACCCGCGTACGCGACCGACTGCGCGTAGAAGAAATCGGTATTGCTGTCGTCTGGCCCCGCACCCTGGTTCGGATACGAGTCGTTCATCTGGTCCTGCTCGTTCATGATGTTGAAGCCGAGGACCGCCGGGTGATTCGCCAGCTCCTTGGCGGTCTCGACGATCACCGAATCCCAGAACGCGAGCTGCCCGGAGGTCGGCGCCACGTCCGACTTGAAGGCCGCTCCTGGCATCGGAATGTCGATCAGCACGTAGAGCGGATTGGTCCCGTTGTTCCAGGCCTTGTCGAGGAATTGCTTGTGCGTGAACTTGTGTCCTGTCATCGGTGTTGGGATGTCGCCGTTCGTCTCCAACTGCCGCGAGATCATCGAGTAGACGCGGATGGTGTTTGCCCCGAGGTTCCGGATCTTCGTGAGGTCTTCGCGAGCGTAGTTGCCTGGCGTGAGCTCGCCTGTGCCCCAAAGCCCATACCAGTTGTATTCGGTGTCAGGCTCGCCCGTCTTGGCATTGGTGAATGTATAGGTGTCCCAGAAAAGATCGCCGAGCGCGGGTCCGTTCTTGTTGCTGAAGTTGATCGGCGCGGGCGAGTAGCACACACCCTTCAGTCGCATGTTGCTCGTCGTCGTCGTCGACATCGACGACCCAAGGGCGTTCTCGACTGTCGAGGTTGCCGGGCCGGTCGTGGTGACCTGCACGTTGTAGGCTCCACCCATGTCTTGAACGATGGAGAAACTTGTCGTATGCGCTTCGACCGCAGTTTCTTCCGGATTGTTCAGCATGCGATCGGCGCCAACGGGCATGTCTGCGCGGTAGAGTGCAAGACCCCCGTTTCGGAGGTAGTCGAGCTGCACGTGGCTCACCTCTTCAGGCACATCCTCGAAACTCATCTCGTTCTCGAACGGCGCGATGCGTGGGCCGTAGATCAAGTTCCCGTCGTCATCGAAGCCTTCGACCTCGATTGAATCGACGACATCATCGCCGCGCGTGACCGTCGCGGGCTCGAGAATTGTAAGCGTGGTCGAAGTCCCGGCGGTCGAGCCGGAGTCGCCGCATGCGGCGATGACAAGCGTGAACATGAATAGCGGATGAAGCCGCAGCGTGCGGCGGCTAAGCAGATGCAACATGGTTCCCCCCTACAGAAAGTAGGCCCACAGCGTTGCATTGGACGACCGCCGCCGACCACCCCCAGGGGCCCGAATCGTGAGATGCCTCACAAAGAAGCCTTCCCCGTCGTCATCCTCGGTTGAAACGATAGGACAGGTGCCTGCGGCGACGTTGCATTTCTTGAATGCGCTCGTCCGGCGTCGCGCGCACTGTATCGTTGGGAACGAGTGTGGCCAACTCATCGAGGTTCACCTTCTTCGTGGTCGGGTGAGGTGTGGTCGACGCGAGCGCCCAGCGGTACGTCATCGTGCCTTCACGAGCGCCGCCCGTGTTCAACCAGTTGGCCAGCCCGGGGTCTTCGGCGGACACCACGAGCCGGAACGTTCCATCCGGGTCGATCTTGGCCTGGTGGTTGTTGATGCTGATGATGCGGTTTGCGTAGTCGTGCGACTGAAACCAGAAGTCGCCGAGCTCGAAGTTCCAATAGGCGGCCTCCGGGGGCACGACTTCGATCAAGAGGGCTTCCCGGGGCTGCAGTTTGAAGTACGCGCTTCCGTAGACCTGCGCGTTCGAACCCTGTAGTTCGTTCGCACCCGCGGGCTCCGAGAGTTCGTTCATGTGCAACGGCCGCCGCCCCAAGACGAACTCCAGCCACAGGTTGGCGGAACCGGCGACGAAACCGCTGACGCGTCGCAAACGCTTCGCCATCTCATGACTATCGAGCGACGGCGCGGCAACGTCGCGATCGGTTCGCTCGATCCGCAGGTCTGCCGCGGTCTCGCCGTTCCAGTCGAGGAAGAACTGACGAACGCCGATCTGATTTGCCTCGGGCGTCAGTGGGAGCCAGTTGCCGCGGTGCTCTTGTGGGCTCACGACGATCTCGAAGGTGCCGTCCGGATTGATCTCCATGTCCCGCCCATTGATGCTCGAAAGCACTTTCATGGGTCGATTGCTGCCAAAGCGGCCACACGACGTTTGGATGTCGAGGAAGCCCACCGTTCCGCGAGTCCCGCGGATGACATACTCGCCGTCTGGATTGATCGACGTGACGAGATAGAGCGCATCCGAGTTGTCGAGGCCCCACTTCACGTTCCAATCGAGGGGTCGTACGAAGCGCGGTCGATCTGGGTCGCTGTACATGTACATCGTCAGGCCGCTCGCGACGAGGCAGGTCAGGTATCGAAACCCTTCGGCCCGCGTCGCTTCATCGGTCGGGGCGCGGTTGTCGAGCACCGACTTGCTCGCGCCCTTGAGGACGTCGCAGAACTCGTCCCACGCCGTGCCGTCCATGAGCTCGACGTCCGGGACAGCCCCAGATGGGGTGTCGACTTCTTTGGGGGCGCCGACGAACTGCTTGATCATGCGCATCCGAAACTGGAGCTCGCCCCCGTAGCGGTAGATGACGAAGAGCGCAACGACGCTCGCTAGGAGGAAGCCCAAGATCATCGTTCGTTCTGCTTTCGAGTGTTCATGCGTCGTTCTCCTGGTGCAGTGTCAGCGTCGAGTTCGAAGCACCGTCGCGTCGAGACCGGCGATCAAACAGTCGAGGGAAGCGGTGAAGTCTTTTTCGTCATCTTCGGCGGCTGCGCGCGCCAGTTCGAACGTGGACTGAAGGCGCTTGCGCGCCACCGGAGAGAGCTCGGTGCTTTCGAGCATGTGCCGGGCCCGCTTGATGGCCCCGGGATCCGGATCCGAACCCTGCACCAACAGGTTGCCGAACGTATGGTGCATCAGGATGCGGTGGGCGCGGACAGCGGCGTGGTGAGTGCATCCGGATTCGGCGAGAATCTCGAACAACTCGTTTCCCACAGCGAGCAATGCGGGGCTCCAGTACTTCGCCGACGCGAGGAGCGGCAGCACCTCGACATGACGGAGAAGCTGCCCCCGAAACGATGTGAGGAGCCGGCGTACGCCGGACTTCCATGAGCCACGACCGCGTTTTGGGATCTCGACGCTTTCGAGTACGTGATCGACCACGGCACTCAAGAGCGCATCGCGACCCTCGAAGTAGTGATAGAGAGACATTGGGGTCACCGCGAACTCGGCCGCGAGTTTCCTCGTGCTGAATCCGTCGAGGCCGTGGGTGTCGATCAGCGCGAGTGCCGTGTCGATGATCTTGGCGGCGTCGAGAGGTTCGCGGACCCCAGTGCTCATGACGCCGCACCCGCGGGTTCGTCCCAGCCGAAGCGATCGAACAACTCGCGAAGTTCCTCCTTCAGTTGCTCCTCATCGATTCCGAACTCTTCCAACTCGTAGCTGTGAGCAGAAACGTGGTCGGTCGCGTGGGTCTGTGCTTCCTCGAGTGCCGAGGCAACCGCCGGGGTCATCGTGAGGCCGAGGGCAGAGTACACCTCTTCCACCGTATCCTTCGGGCTCGCGACCAGTGCCCGGTAGTCGACGACGATCGACTTGGTGTCAGGGTGCTTCGCCAGCGTCTCGAGCGGATGAAGATAGGTGTGAACCGAGTTCGCGAGTAGGCCTTCGAGGCTGCGCTCGATGAGGGTCTCGCTCCAACCCTGGGCCGTCCACGTCTTCTTCAGCATCTTGAGCAAGCTCGGGATCGCCTCACGGGGGTCTCGGACCAATACGACGAAACGCGCGTCGGGGAATCGCTCGATGAGACTCTCGACTCGACCCGAGAAGGCAGGGTTCTTGCTGCAATGGGTCTTGTGCATACCAGATAGGCAGAGCTGTCGACGTACCCCGTCGGCGTAGGCCTTCATGATCCGTTGGCGGCGTTTCTCCGGCCAATCGTCGATGTAGTAGACATCGAACTCGGGCATCCCGGGGAAGAGAGCGACCCACAGGCCCGATACGCATGATGCAGCGAGAACGAAGTCGTCTTCTTCGGGCACGAACAGACCGGTGTGGTGCATGTCGCGAGTGCCTTCGAGAAGTTGGTTTTCTTTCGCGACGAGTTTGTTCTTGAAGTACGAGCGAAACAAGAGTCGGTCGACTGAACCGATGGCACGGAGGGTTCGCTTCTGCAGAAGCGAGGGGAAGAACAACTCATAGGTGAGGAAGAAATTGAACTGGGCGGAGTCGCTGACCAAGAGACGGTGAAGGAGCGTCGTCCCGCTTCTCGCATGCCCGACGATGAATACGGGCTCTTTGATCTCGACCCGGCGAAGTGACGGGGACAGGTTGTCGAGTGCATAGAATATGGCCGTCGTCCCACTGAACAGCGGGATCAAGACGAGACCCACGAACAGCGCCGTGAATTTCGGCCGGAGTCGACGCTCCCTCCATGCAAGGCGAAGCAGGCGCCCGTACATCTTGAAGTCGAAGTGCAGGAAGGTCGCCATTGGGTTGAGTCGGTATCAACTATACGGTGTATAGTCAACGAGCAAACGATCTCCGCTGCGTGGCGTTGAGGCCCAGGGCTATGGCATCTCGACGACGCTCGGTGGTGCCATGTCCCACGTGCAGTTCGCCTCGGGCCCGGCGTGCCCGGGTGTCGATGGTGCCTTCGATCGGGGTGATCCCGTTTCCGGTCACCGAGTAGGCCACTTCATCGACTTGGCTTCCGTCGGCCAACTCGAAGCTTACCTCTAGGGACGCCGGTGAGGGGTTTGCCTCGGGCGTCGCGGAGCAACCGGCGAGCGCACACAAGCAACCTGCGAAAGCGAACCTGCTCAGGCTCTTCATAGCGGACTCGACCTTGCTATCACCTGGTGTGCGATCGACACAAGCAGGAACGGGAAGTGTGTGCCGTGTTACAACGCATCCGATGCGCCGCCCTCGTTCGCGTATTCGAGAGTGTGCGATCGAGGACACTTTCACGGCGTGCGGCGGCCGCAGCAACGAAGATCCGGAATCTCGCCACTAACCAGGGTCCGACCTCGCTTTGGCGTCCGATCTCGCCTCGGAACGCCCGCGCACGACAAGGATGATTGGCACCAGAACCGAGGCGACGAGGCCTGCCGCGAAGCCGTTGTTGTAGAGGTTGAGGCCCGCGTGCATCACGCCGACGCTCATTGCCGCCGATGAGTGAAAGAAGCCGGCAACGACGCCCCAGTGCCAGCCAAAGCGTCCCGCGATCGGAGCGAGGGTGGTCCCGAAGAGGGCCGCAAGCACGAGACCTGGGTCGGTCGGGTTCCACGGCTTGGCGACTGCGCCGAGGAAGACGCCGGCCATGATCGGTACGATGTTGCGGGGGTGTTTGCCACAGGACGCGAAGCCCACGATGGTGAAGATCGCGCCGATCACCGGCCCGTTGAGGTCGCTCCCGATCGCGAGTACGTACGCCATGCCGACGAGGCCGGTTAGACCCATGTTCGCAAGTACGGGGCCGAAGCCGGCCAGCGTGATGAAGTCGGTGGGCGCTTGCCCCGGCTCTGCAATGATCCGGCGCAGCTTCGGGACCAGCAGTGGATCGAGCAGGTATCCGATTCCGATCATGGAGCCGAAGAGCATGGTCAGGAAGCCAGCCAGCAGGACGTTGTTTCCTGTGGTCCAGATCATGACCGGAGCCGGAACGAAGCCGTACGACTTGTACAGCGCGACAATCAAGGTGCCGACGATGCCCGCCGTGAACCCCATGTTGTAGAGGCTGAAGCCCATGTGCGCCTTGAAGAGCTGCGCGGCGGCCGGTGCCAGGACGAAGCCGATCAGCAAGCTTGTCGCCAACGCGAGCGGCAGCCGGACCTCTAACGAGAGAGTGGTACTAAAGAGAATTTCCGAGAAGATCGGAGCGAGCGCTGCGCCGAAGAACGCGGTGTTGGCGTGATCGCCAAACGGCTCGCCCTTGAAGCGCGCGTAAAGGTAGACACCGAGTACGATCGACCAGATGTTGACGAGGTTCTTACCGAAGAGCCCGAACCCGAGGACGAGGAATAGACACGCCACCGAAGAACCGGTGATCTTTGCTTTCGACCGGTGATAGATGAAGGCCGCGCAGAGCATCAGCAAACCCGCGTTCACGCAGCCAGCGCCGATGCCGTCGGCAAAGTAGTCGGTGAGCAGGGCATCGCGCGTGGTCACGATCTCTGCGATGCCGCGCAGGACTTCGCGGGGACCATCGAGAACGAAGCCGAAGATCACGAAGGCCGCGCCGTAGGCAGCGGTGATGCCCAGGATGACATGCTCGGGGAGCGGCCGGATGGCGGGACCGTCGTCTGAAGTCGATGTCATGCTCGTGAGTTCTCCTTGCGGACGTCGGGCGGCTCATGCGGGCTGCGAGCGACGGTCATGGAGGAGAGGTCGACGATGCAGCAGACTCAGCTCTGCTCGCGTACTCGGCTCGGCTGTCTTGGCTCATGAACAATGCGAGCGAAGCGACGACGAGGGCGATCCCGCCTCCATAGCGCAGAAGTTCCTCCGCGTCTGCGGTGCCGTTCGCCGCTTCGCCGAGAAAAACGACTGCGAGCGCCGCGACGATCAGGCCAATGATCTTGTCCTTGAGGTCCTTCAGATTTCGGATCTTCAATCGAAAGGGCAGCTCGAGTTTTCCGTCGTCGAGGAAGAGCTTGTAGATCCCGACGGCCGTGATGTAGGCGACTGTTCCGACGAGGAACAGCTCGATGATCTCGATGCTGGCGAGGGCCACACCCTTTGCCGCTTTGGAGGAGAAATCGCCCGCGAGGGCCGCGTACGAGCCCTCGGTGACGATCCGACCCATCCCCATGATGACGACGCCTGCGGTCAGGATGACCGACCCGATGACAGGGAGGACGAGAAGGTAACGACAAGCCACGAGAAAACGCTTCATGCTGAACTCCGTCATGCTGCAGCGGTTGCAGCGGTCTGACCCGAGGCCGACCGTCGCGAATTGCAGCGCTACAGTCAAGCAAGAGCAAGAAGAAAGGGATCCAACCGACGTTCGTCCGACACGCAGCGAGCTCTCAGGTGGTCGGTCGAGGAGGGCTAGTATCGTTTTAGGATCCTCGGCCATTCGTCTGAATCCAGCGACTCCAAGATGGCTCGATTCAGTGGTTCGCGCAGTCGACTGTCGCGCGAAAAGGCCATGCTGACGAAGTGGTGGTCGAATGTGCCGGGTAGTACTTGCACGCGTCCCCGGAATTGCGTTTTCACGAGATATCCCAAGATGGATTCGTTGAAT
>JBATTM010000084.1:0-1725 GCA_049670545.1 Polyangiales bacterium | reverse complement strand
GATGCGACCGTACGGGGTCCTTATTTACGTCTCAACCCTAAGTCGATGCTCCGAGGATTTTTCGCAACGAGTGTATCAATTTTGCTACTGCGTGCCCCAAACCTGGCAAGCTGACAGAGAATATCTCCCAAACACTGACATAAGTCAGAGCTGAGCGCGGGCGTTAGACCTGGATTCTGCTCAAATGGTTCGTGGAACCAGCGGAATTGGGGGGAGGGCGTAATGGAAACATCAAGCGGGCTGCCCGCCGTAAGCACGATCGATATGAAAGCACCGTTCCGGTGGTTGGGTGAGGGATGGCGGGACCTGTGGAAGGCACCCGGTCCCTGCCTTGCCTACGGGCTCATAGTGGCGCTGCTCAGCTTCGGCCTCGGCTACGAGCTCGTCGTCGCAAACGCCGCGTTCTGGGTTTTGGCCCTGACTGTAGGTTTTGTCTTCGTGGCGCCCATGCTGGCCATGGGTCTTTACGAGGCGGGGCGTCTGATCGAGCGCGGCGAGACGCCGACGCTTCAAGGCATGCTCTTCGTGCGCTCGGCTCTTCGACAGGACATTGCCTATCTCGGCCTCTTGCTGGTGATGATCTATCTGTTTTGGGGGCGCATCGCGCAGATCGTCTATGGTTTGTCGACCTATCGGTTGCACCGAACCGTCGAGGACTTTGTGACCTACGCCGTCTGGACGCCTGACGGGCATTCCATGCTGATAACAGGCACGGCGATCGGTGGCGTGATCGCCTATCTCACCTATTGTCTGGTGGTCGTGTCGGCGCCGATGCTGCTTGACCGGAAGACAGGCTTTTTTGCTGCGGTCGCCACGAGCGTTCAGGCGGTAACGGAAAACTTCTGGCCCATGACCCTTTGGGCGGCGATCCTTGGCATCCTCACCCTCGCCACCGCGGCGACGGGTTTCCTCGGGCTCATTGTCGTCTTCCCGTGGCTCGGCCTCGCAAGCTGGCGCGCATATCGTGAGCTCGTTCCTGACCCGGCGGCAACCTGACAGCCCCGTTGTTAGCAAGTTTGACCTTCCCAAGCCAGGCCGGGGGCAAGCTTGTAACCCCAAGGAAGGCCCGCATTGCGCCAACCGTTGAGGGCGCGTGTGCCGTCCGGCCCCCTGTCCCCCTCGAAGCCTTCGATAATGTTCCAGACATTGGTGTAGCCGGCATCGATCAGCATTCGCGCCGCGACGCCCGAACGGGAGCCTGACCGGCAGCTCACAAAGATCGGGTCGGATTTTGCTTTTCCCCGCTCCGCGACAAACGCATCGACATTCGCGACGAACTCTTTGTTGGCGGCCATGCGGTATTGACCCGTCTCCGGGTCCACCTCGCGGGTCGCGAGGCCAACCGGGATGATTTTGTCGACCCCCTCGGCATGACCGACAAAGGTAATCTCGATCGGATCGCGAACGTCAATGAACAGGATGTCCGGATCCTCGGTCAGGGCGCGGTGGGCGGCCGCCGGCGTCAGATAGAGCCCAAGCTGTGTCTTCATGGATGGGTGGAGGGTCGCCGCGTCTACATCCGACCGAATTGCTGCCGGTGCGGATTTCGCCGCTCCAGCGCCTAAAGCCGCGAAGGCCAGGCCGGCGCCAAGAAGCATTCGGCGTGAAACTGGGGGCTGCATGGGTTGTCTCCGTCTGAATGTTTTTTCGATCTCCCATATTGAGACCATCGCTTTGATACCGAAACCCTCTAGTTGCGTCTGTGACATTGGTCACACACGCGGT
>JBATTM010000083.1:0-1536 GCA_049670545.1 Polyangiales bacterium | reverse complement strand
CGCGTGATTGTCGGCAAGCCGTCCAACCAGACCTACTTCTTCTCCGACCAGATGGAACGGGTGGAGTTCAACCCTTACTGGGGCATTCCGCAATCGATCATCAAGGGCGAATATCTGCGCCGGGTCCAGGACAACCCGAGTTACTTCGAGCAGCGTGGCTATGAAGTACTCAATAATCGCGGCCAGCGGATTTCCGGCTGGGACGTGGATTGGTGGAACTATCGTGGCGGTATTGGCGTTCGCCAGAAACCCGGCCCCAAGAATGCGTTGGGCGAAGTGAAGTTCATGTTCCCGAACAAGCATGCCATTTACCTGCATGACACACCCAAGCGTTCGTTGTTCAACAATGACCAGCGTGCCTACAGCCATGGCTGTGTGCGTGTGCAGAATCCGCGCGAGCTTGCGACCCAGATTCTCGGTTGGTCGCAAAACAAGATCGCATCGACCATCGCCACCCGTAAAAACACACCGGTACAGCTGAAGAACAAACTGCCTGTGCATTTGACCTATTTCACCGCGTGGACCGATGACACAGGTGATCTGGCTTATTACAACGATGTCTACAAGCGCGACATGTATCTCGCCAGGGCATTGAAAGCCGAGAAAAGCGCCCTGCGCTAGCTTGTCACGGTACGGAATCAATACGGTAAATGGGTGCCATGTTCGGCGCCCATTTCTCGTTTTTGCCTCTAAATGGCGCAAAATCGGCAGTTTTCATGTGATCAGTCAAAAACTGTCATTAATCTGACATATATTCCCCGGGTTTTACGCGCGTGCTTAAGCGGGTGTTAAGCTCCCTATGAGACCATCAATTAGCTGAGTAAAAACAACGCCTAATAGCAGCCTTATTCTTGTGGTCTCTGGCGAATAAGGTTACAAAGGCTTACGAGATTCTGCTGGGAGCAGATTCTAGGGGATGCGGGATCTTCCCGTGTGTGGTGATAATGAAGTGCAGGGTTCCTTGGACCACGCCGTTCGGCAGTGTGGTTTCTCAGGCAAGACGTAAGGCTTTGACCGGCTGTTTCGCAGTCACGATCGCGCTGGGTGCGTGCGTGGCTACGTCAGCTGTTGCATCTGCAGAAAACCGCACACTTTCGATGTATTTCACGCACACCAAGGAAACACTGACCGTTACTTACAAGAGAAACGGCAAGTACGACCGGGCTGCGCTGAAGAAAATCAACTGGTTCCTGCGCGATTGGCGCCGCAACGAACCAACCAAGATGTCGCTGGAAACAATTGACCTTTTATGGGAATTGCACGCTGACCTTGGTTCGAAAAAACCCGTCCACATCGTGTCCGGTTACCGCTCGCCTCGCACCAATGCCATGTTGAAGCGGATCGGGCGCAAGGTTGCCCGTACCTCGCAACACATGAAGGGACGTGCAATTGATTTCTATTTCCCGGATGTGCCTGTGGAAAAGATCATGGGCTCTGCCTTTGTGCGCAAGATCGGTGGCGTTGGCTATTACCCGCGCTCCGGCAAGTACGGCTTTGTTCACATTGACAATGGCAGCGTCCGTCACTGGCCACGCA
>JBATTM010000082.1:0-1695 GCA_049670545.1 Polyangiales bacterium | reverse complement strand
GTTGGCGCGCTACTCGCAGCCGACCGGACGAACTGGGGGCAAGCCTCGCCCGAACAAAGTGACGGCTTCGAACTCCACGTCGAAATCCAAGAAGAACCCGGGGAGTCCATCTTGCTCCTCGACTTCGGCGGCGCACAAGAGGTCCGACAAGACTGTCGCACCGACAAGGGTCTCCTGCATCGATTTCGGAACTTGCAAACCGCTCGCGGTCCCAGCTCGAATGAATCCTCTCAAGACGCCGTTGGAGATCCGGTCGGGGAGAACGTCGAGCTCACCAATTAACTCCGCATTCAGGAACTCGAATGGTATTCCTACGTCGAAGTCGAGGAACTCGATATCGGCCTCGATGCAGCCGTGAGACCCCGGCTCGACGAAGACGCTTCCAGCACCGAGAGTGCATGGCCCGTCTGTAAGAACACGGAAGTCCACTCTGCCCGGCCCCGTGACGAAGGGGAACCAGGGGTCTTCACAGGCGACGTGGGTGGCAACGCACCCCGTTGGTTTCAGAAGCGAGAAGCCGGAGCCGTCGTTCTCCCGATCGAGGACCAGCAGCATCGGCGCATCGATTAGTCCGTCGCATTCTTGATCCGGGGGCCGGTCGCTGTCCCCCACAATCGACTCGTTGATGAACGTGGAGAGTTTCTGTGTGACGTCGTCGACGCAACCTGAGCCGGCGAAGAACTCGGGAGCTCGTGGACTCGCCCGTCGCAGGAGGAGGGCAGTGAGTGGCGTTCGTGTTCGTTGTCCCGGCTGGAAGGCGAATGCCCCGACATCGCAGGGACCGTTTCTCTTCGCACCCAGATTGTCGGTAGCGATGATCTTGTCAGTCTCGTCCTTGCATCCATTCGGATCGCCCCCGTCGACAACGCGACTGTTGAACAACGGGAGACCAGGTGTCGAGAATATGTCAGCGGCGTCGCCCCAAACGCGTTCAGCGCCGGAGCGGTTGTATACTTTCTCGACGAGGGCTTCTCCCACGACTTGGTCGGTTTCGGTCGCGACCGGGGCTAGGCAGTCGTTCTCCTCGAGAACATTGTATCCTCCTGAGGCTACTTGATCGATGTCGCACGCCCGGTGTCCCCCAGCGACGACCGAGTGCTTCACGACAAGCTCACCGGTTCCCGAAAACGCTAGCTGGGGCCCGGGTGCGTTATCCACAAGTGTCGAGTTGAGGAGCCAACCCGGGCCAGTCTGGATGCCACTCGACTCCGAACCTTGGTTGCCCCAGAAGATCGAGTTCACAATCGTGGCTGGTCCGCCAACAAGGAGCGCCCCACCCTGGGCGGAAACGCCATCCACGCGGTTGCGGAAGAATCGGGCCGACTCCAAGCGCCCGGTGCGCAGCGCAGCGCCCCCGCCCTGAGAACTCGAAGTCCTGTAGTTCTTCGCAGACGCCCAATTGTGATCGAATGTCGCGTCGCGAATCCGCGCACCACCTACGGCGACCGCCCCCCCCCGCGCCGAAGCGCCGATGTGGCCTGCGCCCGTTCCGTCGGTGTGGGCCACATTCTCCACGAAGAGGCTGCGTTCAATCGCAGTCGCCATTGGAGGGCCTTCCACGAACATCAGCGGGGCCACGGCAATGGCGCCGCCGATCGACCTTGTAGTCCGAAGGTCACCCTCTCGAACCACGACCCACGTCGAGGCGATGTTTTCGCTGAACGTCGAGTCGCGGATAACTGTGGAGCCCTCGTG
>JBATTM010000081.1:0-2086 GCA_049670545.1 Polyangiales bacterium | reverse complement strand
AGGCTCCGACGAGCAACGCGGTCGACAGCGCGCTAGCCAACAAGATCGTACGTAGAATCATCCCAGTCCTCCCGTTCGTGCCGGAGGCTACCATAGAGACGACTGGCCGTGGGTAGAGTTGCGAATGCGCGCGGATTGGCTTGCCAACGACGAACTCGAAACGGAATTCGGCCCCGTGACACTCGAGCGGCCGGGAAGTCACGCCCAACTACGACCGCCCGGGGGCGCAGGAGCTGTAGTCGGGGAACGCTCTTCACCGCCCCGTGTGGAGGACCCATCGACTGCGGTCGAACGACTCTTCTTCACCAGCGAGCAAGAAGCAGCCGAGGTCGAAGCGCGCGCCGGATCTCCAGTACGAACCACCCTGGAGTCAAGAGCCGATTGTCGTGGATATCGGCTATTCGTCGCTGCAATAGTCCCCGGGCACCGGCTCACGAGGAGGCCCACACAGTGGATCCGCCAACGCACCGTCTGCGTCTTGGCGCGCGACGAGGCGGTTCTCACCCCACGCCGCTTCATTGAAGCACGTGGCGAGTGGCGCGCCGACCTCGGCGTACGTCTTGTTGCCCTCGAAACCTGGCGGCATCGTGAAGGCCATCCCCAAACAGCCTCCGGTTGGACAGTCGATGAGGGATAGGCCGTCACGCGCGAGTTCGTTCGTCCCGCTCGCGTAGCTCGCCCAGTCTTGACAAAGTGTTTCGAGCGGTTGTTTGCCGGTGGCATCGGTCCGGTTCAGCACGCGGAGGTCTTCGTCGAGGAAGTCGCCTTGGCGTATGCACTTGCTCGGGTCGTCAATGCACGGCTCGCAACGCTGGACGGATGCATCATAGTAACAGACGTCTCGCGGCATGCAGCGCTCGTAGTCCGGCCTCGAATCGATTCGGAAGTCGCCGGCGATGGAGCGCTGATCCAAGGTGACGGTGAGAATGCCGTCCTCGATGGTCGGCACAGGCATCTCGGCGCACCAGGTGCCGGCCTCTCCCGGAACGCATGCATCTTGGACCTTCGAGTTGAACGCGCTCGGAACACGCGTGCCTCCAAAGATTCGTGGTGTGACGCGCACGTACCGCGGCTGAACGGCGCTTAGGTCCGCGCCGGGCCCCACGTACAGCTGATAGCTAATCCTTGCGTCGTCCCGCGCGAACAGGTTGTAGAGGACGTAGCTCTTGTCGGCGTCAAACGGGGCGAGCTTGGTGACTGCCGTCGCCGCGGTGACACACATCAACGACTGCATCGCGGCCGAGCTGGTGTCGATGTAGTAGAGCGCGCCCTCCTGCCCTTCGAGGTCTGGGGGAATCGCCATCGTCAGGTAGTTCGCCTGGAAAATACTCGAACCCATCATGTACGTGCCGCGCTTGCAGCCGTAGCGAGTCGGCTCGTCGGCGTCGCAGACCTGTCCGCATTCATCTGGCTCATCGCTCTCGAGCTTCCACTGACGGTAAATCGCGACGGCCGGCGTCTCGGGCCAGAGTTCATCGGTTCTGGGAATGCGAGGCCCGTCGATATAGGTGGGGTCGGTGCTTGCAGGCGAGTCTTCGAGAAGCGCCAAGGCTGTGGTCACGAACTGAAAGGGCGAGGTTTGCACCCCGAACGAGAGGCACTCGCCTGACTGTGACGGCGCATCGTAGAACGCATTGCGGCTCACCGATGTGGTGGGCATCCCAACACGTGACCCGAGCTGACTGCTCGCACCGGTCAGGCTGCCGTCGAGGTCGAGAAGGATGGTCGAGAAATCGATTGGGGTCGTTGGCAACTCATTGCTCGAGGCCGTCGTGGTCTTCGGCGCGGCCTTGGTGTTGATGAGGTCGCCGGCAATGTAGTCTCGAGTTCGGTCGAAAGCGTTGTGCCGGCAATCGCCGCGGCGCATCTCGAACTGGTCAGTGTCGGGATCGTAGCTGTAGCACTGGTGAAGCGGATGCGCGGGATCGGTCTCTTCGGGAAGGTCATCGTAGAACGCATTGCCCCGGTAGGCGAAGGCAGGCGGGTAGTAGAAGCCGTTGGGCTGCTTCCACCCAATGGCGGCATCGAGGACGAGCATCTCGTTCGATCCGTCGGGGGCGAGTGGCTGCGTCGTCGAACTGTAAAT
>JBATTM010000080.1:0-4692 GCA_049670545.1 Polyangiales bacterium | reverse complement strand
GGGTTCGCTTGGGCCGAGACGCCCTTCGGTTCCGTGCCGACGCGATTCTCTTCACGAGCATGACGACAGCCCTGCCGCTGCTGTGGGCCGGAAGCCGCTTGTCTTCCCGGAATGTACGGCTGGCCGCGATTGCGCACGGGCTCGATGTCACCGATCCGAATCCGGCCTACCAGCTCGCGGTCCGGCGTCTCTGCCAACAACTCGACGTGGTTTGCCCAGTCAGTCGCGCAACGGGCGACGAACTCGTGGCGCGCGGTCTTCCCCCAGAGCGTGTGCGCGTCGTGCCCAATGCTGTCGACGTCGATCGGTTCTCCGGCGTTCTCGAGTCTCGTTCCTCCCGCCGTGCACCGCAGATCGAAGGGGCACCCGCGCTCGCCGATGACGCCTTTCTGCTGGTCGCCGTGGGGCGCCAAGTACGTCGCAAAGGCTTTGCATGGTTCATCGAGCACGTGATGCCCACGCTCCCAGACCGGGTGGTCTTCTGGCTAGCAGGCGATGGCCCGGAACGGGCCGCCATCGAAGAGGCGATCCAGCGTGCGGGGTTGCGAGATCGTGTCCAGTGCCTCGGCAAGATCAGCGAAGAAGAGCTCATTGCACTCTACGGGCGGGGCGACCTCTTCGTGATGCCCAACATCCCCGTGCCCGGCGACATGGAGGGCTTTGGGATCGTCATGCTCGAAGCAGGCGCGTCGGGGCTGCCGACGTTGGCGGCGAGTCTCGAGGGGATTCGCGACGTCGTCGAAGACGGGGTCAATGGTTGGCTGGTGCCTAGCGGTGATGCCGAAGCATTCGCAACCAAGATCAAGGGACTCTGTGGTGCACCAGAGGAGTTGGAGATCGCGAGCCGGCGAGCTGCCGAGCACGTGTCATCGACGTTTCGTTGGAGTCACACCGCCGAGGTGTATCTCGACGCGCTGCGGGTTTGACAGCTCAGACCGTCGGTGCTCACATCCCCGTCATGAAGGTGCACAGCCAAAGCTTCGACGACGGGGCGTTCATGCCGGTGAAGTACGCATTCGGGAAGCGCAGCGCCGAAGGCAAGATCGACCTCTCCGACAACGAGAACCCACACCTCGCGTGGTCAGACCTGCCTTCGGGCACCAAGTCGATCGCGATCCTGTGCATCGACGTCGACGTCCCGACGAAACCGGATGATGTGAACCAGGAAGGGCGGACCGTTCCTGCCGATCTCCCGCGCGCCGAGTTCGCGCACTGGGTTCTCATCGACGTGCCGCCAGACGCCGAGATCGAAGAAGGAACCCACAGCCGCGAAGTCACCGCGCGCGGCAAAGATGGCCCCGACGGCCCGCTCGGTACGCGTCACGGCATCAACGACTACACCAGCTGGTTCGCCGGCGACGCCGACATGGCGGGTGAGTACTTCGGGTACGACGGCGGCTGTCCACCGTTCAACGACAGCATCATTCATCGCTACCGATTCACGGTGTTCGCGCTCGATACGGATTCCTTGCCTGTAAACGGCAGCTTCACCGCGGACGATGTGCGCAGGGCCATGGAAGGCCACGTTCTCGCCGAGGCCTCACTCACCGGGAAGTATACGATCAACCCCGACGCACGAGAGCCCTGAGCGGCACGGATGAAGCGGCAGGAAAAAGCCGACCGCATCGGGAAGACGCTGGACGCGCTCTATCCCGCCCCTCCGGTTCCCTTGGATCACGCTGATCCCTTCACGTTGCTTGTATCGGTGATGTTGAGCGCGCAGACCACCGACAAGAAGGTCAACGAAGTCACCCCGGCCCTTTTCGAGAAGGCGCCGACGCCCCAGGAAATGGCCGCGCTGTCGCCCGAACAGATTCTGCGATTCATTCGAACGGTGGGGCTGGCACCCACCAAGGCCAAGAACCTTCGCGCGACAGCCCAGCTTCTTCTCGATCGTCACGAGGGGGAGGTTCCCGCCGACATCGAAGCGCTCGAGGCGCTCCCGGGAGTGGGCCACAAGACGGCGTCGGTCGTGATGTGCCAAGCGTTTCATCAGCCTGCCTTTCCCGTGGACACGCACATCCATCGACTGGCTGCTCGGTGGGGACTGTCGAACGGCAAGAACGTCGCGAAGACCGAGGCGGATCTCAAGAACGTGTTTCCACGCGAGACCTGGATCCGTCGACACCTCCAGATCATCTACTTCGGGCGGGAACACTGCCAAGCGCGCGGACACGACCTCAGCGCCTGCAAGATCTGCGGATGGGCCGCGAGCAAGAAACGAATTCGCGAAGAATCCCAGCGCCGTTAGGGGGGCTGGGGTAGTCGAGTCGCCTCTTGCGACCCATAGTGGACCTGATGAGCGTCGAATTTCGATTGTTGGGCATTCCGATCCGAGTCCACCTGTGGTTCTGGTTGACGGCTCTCTTTCTGTGGACGCTCGGCCCGGAGGAGGGATGGGCCGGGCTCGTGGCTTGGGTCGTCGTGGTGTTTCAGGGGATCATCATGCACGAACTCGGGCATGCTCTTGCCGGGCGTTGGTTTGGGTGTTCCCCTCGGGTCGAGCTGGTGGGCCTCGGGGGCCTGACGTGGTGGGAGCAGCAAGAGCCGTTGAGTCCGGGTCGAAGTCTCATCGTAAGCGCTGCGGGGCCTGCGGTTGGCATGTTGGTCGGGTCGGTATCGCTGGTCGCCATGTCTGCGCTCGCCATCCCCGACCCCTCGTTCGCGCGTTACGTCTTCCGATCCCTCGTATGGGTCAACCTCGGTTGGGGGCTTCTCAACTTGCTTCCGATCATGCCACTCGACGGGGGCAACATCGTCGCTGCCCTGTTTGATTTCGTTGCGCCGTCGCAGGGACGGCTCTTTGCTTCGTACGTCTCGTTCGGCGTGATCGGCCTGCTCCTTTCTCTGACCATCGCGGCCGGGGCGTACCCGGCGACGATGATTCTCATGTTGTTGGCGTTCAGCACGTATCAGGTCTTCCGGGCAGAGCGAGACCGCCCCGCGGTTGTTCCCGGCGACGCCGTGGGGCGTGCATTCGCCGCGCTCGAGCGTGGGGATGGTGAGACCGTCGTCCAACTCGCGTCTCAGTTGGCCGGTAGCGCGCGCTCGCCAGCGGCTCTCGACGAGGCGTTTCATTTGCTTGGTTGGGGGCACCTGCTGTCGGATCGCCCTGAAGAAGCGCTTGTGGCGCTGCGTTCGATGTCTGGGGATCGGGCCCCCGATCCTGCACTCGAGGGTGCTGTTCTGACCGAGCTCGGCCAACCCAACGATGCGATTCCTCTACTCGAGCAAGCCTGTGAGCGGGGTGGCACGTTTGCCGAGGGCTACTACGTGCGTGCGGTCCGCGACCTTGGCGCCTTCGCCCAGGCTGCGCAGTTTCTCGCGCGCCCCGACGCGCCCACGCTGTCCGACAAGGCGATGCAGGCCCTCCAGCAGTTCGCGTTGACCGCGAACGCCTCCGACGCCGCTCAGAAGCTCGCGTCGCTCGCGAGTCTCGAGCCTTCCCCCGAGGAAACCTAAGAGTTTCAGACATATAGGGAAACACTGGGTGCTGTATTTGCATCTATGCGAATGGTGGCATAAAGATGGGTGATGGCGCTGGCTGTGGCAGAATCCCCTCGATGGGAGCTGTACCGACTGCTCGGGGAACCGAGTCGTCTGCGTCTGCTCGGGCTGACGTCGGAAGACGAGCTCTCGATCGGCGAGCTCGCGGACTTGGCCGGCGAGGCCCAGCCGAATGTGTCCAAGCACTTGAAGCAACTGCGCGAGGCTGGCCTGGTCGTCGTCCGCCGCCAAGGAACGCGCGCACTCGCACGGCTTGCTCCGCATCTGGGCGATGACCCATTGCTGTTGGACGCGATCGCAGCGGGTCGCAAGCTCTGTACAGAGGAAGGCAGCCTCGGCCGTGTCGCCGACGTGATCGGCGCGCGCGACGAGCAAACCCGTGCGTTCTTCGCGCGCCCCGCAGACGACAGCCCGAACCCCATCGTCGCCGATTGGGCGGCGTACCTCACGGCGCTTCGGTTGTTGTTGCCAAGGCGCGCGCTCGCTGTAGACATCGGGACGGGCGACGGCGCGCTTGTCGAGCTGCTTGCTCCGCTGTTCGATCGGGTCATCGCCGTCGACCGGTCGGAGGAGCGTCTCAAGCATGCCCAGCAGCGCCTCTCGAGCGCTCGATACGACAACGTCGAGCTCGTGCAGGCCGACTACCAAGATGGCAGCGTTGCCTGCCGCGCCCAAGAGCTTGGGGGAGCCGACGTCGTGCTGGCGGTGCGGCTGCTTCATCATGCGCCACGCCCCAAGCAGGCGGTCGCGCACCTCGCGTCTTTCGCGCGCCTCGGGGGTCGGGTTCTAATCATCGACTATCTCGCCCACAACGACGAGCACATGCGGGAAAAACAGGCCGACCTCTGGTTGGGCTTCGAACCTGCTGAGCTGACTGCCTTCGCCACATCTGCCGGGTTGATCGACCCGGAGGTTTCCGTAATTCCCGCAGCACGGTACGGGTCAGGTCCCGATGCCCACTTGCAATGGCAGGTGCTCGCTGCACAACGCGATCCCGACGAGGAGACAAGACCATCATGAGCCCAAATCCAGAACTCAAGCACAAGGTCGCAGACCTTTCTTTGGCCGAATGGGGGCGCAAAGAGATCGCCATCGCCGAGCATGAAATGCCAGGCCTCATGGCGCTTCGACGCGAGTACGGCCCTCAGAAACCACTCGCCGGCGCGCGCATTGCAGGGTGCCTCC
>JBATTM010000079.1:0-1617 GCA_049670545.1 Polyangiales bacterium | reverse complement strand
TATTGGAAGCGCTTATACCCGAGTAATGACCGCCATGTGGTATCTGAACTCGGTCGATGAAGGCGGTGAAACAGACTACAAATGGATGGGAAGAGCGATAGAGCCGGTGGAAGGCAGGTTGATGATTTGCCCGGTGGGCTGGCCTTTTTACCATTGCGGGCGGGCACCGGTCTCGGGACCCAAATACACCATCATCACTCAGCTTCATCAAAAAAGGCGGGTTGCAGAGCCCGCACCAGCTGCCTGACTGATCTTGCCGGCATCTGGTGAGTACTGAAACCGGCGCAGTCACGACCCGGAGCCTGTTGAGTCCGGACTGGATGTTAGCCGGGTTTGAACCGTCGGGAAACACATTTCAGTTCGTTCAGGTCGACCGGCGTACTTACCAAAAGTCGTCTTTTCTGGATCACCGGATTCAACCCATTCCAACGCGAGTTGTTTCGGTAACTGCCAGCCAGGTAGATGAAATGCTGGATGCTGCTGAACCAAATCCAGCCGGTTGCATATTTCACACGGCTTTTTGCGCCTCAACTCTATTGGCGTTTTGCTTCGATCATCCATCCTGCACTTTGGTATTGCGCGAGCCACTTGTATTGGCGCACCTGGCCTCCAGGCTGCGTGGCTTGAGCGGCGTCCAGGATTCTGAGTTTGAGCTGCTGGCCAAGCGGGTGTTTGCTGTTCTTGATCGCAGTTATCGTGGTGAACAGGTGGTGGTAAAACCCTCAAATTTCGCCAACGCCCTTATTCCATCCTGGATGAATAACAGCAGTAATGCCACGCAGCGCAAGGCCGTCTAGCTTAGCAACAATCTGACCAGTCTGTTGATTTCACTGTTGAAGAAGCAAGATGAAGCTAAAGGCAAAATGAGTGGTTTTCTCGACGCGCTAATGCAGGACAGTGACTATGTCGAACGCATCGCAGGAATTAACCTGGAATCACTGGGTTTGCTCGAGCAGGGTGTTCTGTTCTGGCATTGTCAACGTTATCAATTTCAGAAAATAATGCAGGAGCCGGATTCTCAGCGCTTCCTGCCGGTTAGTACGGATGCTTTGTTCAATGCTCCTGAAGACACACTGATGAGTATCAGCGACCACCTGGGCCTGGACCTGCCCTTGTCATTGCTTGCTGAGGTCGTTGCAAGTGGATCGTTCCGTTTGAACGCAAAAACGGGAGCAGAATACGGACCGGAGCAACAAAAAAAAGAGGCACAGCAGGTTGGATTGCAATACCAGGCCGAAATTCAAGCAGCCATGAAGTGGGCCGCACCCCTGCTCGAACAGCTCCCTATTGCACCTTTGTCCGGCGAGGAAATTTCCCGGATTTAACCGGACCTCAGGCTTTTGCTGAACTGTCCCGCCATCTGAAACTGCAGTTAGCAGCCACAGTGATGCGCGGTAATTTCCCAAGATAAGGTGTGACTTCATGTTGCACAAATGAAGGGAATACCAACAGGTCACCAGGCCTCATATCGTAGTTGATCGAACCCACGTGATAGGGCTTGCGCCAGTTCTGGTTGCCCGGATCCAGATACATATTCGCATTGATACGCGGGTCTTTGAAATTAAGCACACCGGCCATGGGGAATTCTGCAGGGCGTTCGCCGGGATCTACCATGTA
>JBATTM010000078.1:0-2699 GCA_049670545.1 Polyangiales bacterium | reverse complement strand
GAATACAGCGCCTCGGGCACAGCTCAGGGTGGCCAAGAGGGCGTCGTCCGCCAGTCCGGCGGTTGCCCGTGCCAGGAGATTCATGGTCGCGGGCGCAACGACGATGGCGTCCGCCCACTCGCCCAACTCGACGTGTACTTCGCCCGCGTAGTCGGCGGCCCATAGGTCGGTGACGGCGGGCTTGCCTGTCAGACCCGTGAACGTGACCGGGCCCACGAAGCGAGTCGCCGCAGGTGTCATGACCACGCGCACCTCGGCGCCGCGCCGCATCAGCTCACGAACGAGCTGCACCGCTTTGAAGCCTGCGATTCCGCCGCCGATACCGACGACGATTCGCTTTCCCTGCAGGGCCATCCTGCGCGGAGTCTAGCAGGGGAAGGCCCGTTTGCGACGCGCGATCTGACCTGAACGCACGAATGGTGTCACATGTGCGGGCCCTTACGGAACGGCCACGCCGGGCGCGGGGAACTGGTCGCACAGGTCCTTGATCTCGCCGGCGATGCGCACAATCAGCGCTTCGTTCTCCACGTCGTCGACCACGTCCGCCATCCAGTGGCCGAGCTTCTTCATTTCATCGCTGCCCATGCCGCGGCTCGTGATGGCCGGGGTCCCGAGCCGAACGCCGCTCGGGTCGAAGGGCTTGCGCGTGTCGAAGGGGACTGAGTTGTAGTTCGCGACCATGCCCGCGCGGTCGAGTGCCTGGGCGGCGACTTTGCCGGGGACGTCTTTCCCGGAGAGATCGATCAGGATGAGGTGGTTGTCGCTACCGCCAGTGACGAGGTCGAAGCCTCTCGAAAGAAGCGTCTCGGCCAGCACGCGCGAGTTGTCGACGATTGCGTGTGAGTAGGCCTTGAAGTCGTCCGTCATGGCGAGCTTCGCCGCGATGGCGATGCCGGCGGTGGTGCCGTTGTGCGGACCGCCTTGCAGCCCCGGGAACACCGATCGGTCGATCGCTTTGCGGTGCTTTTCGTCACAGAGGATCATCCCGCCACGCGGGCCTCGAAGTGTCTTGTGGGTGGTGCTGCTGATGACCTCGGCGTGGCCCACGGGTGACGGGTGCGCGCCGCCGGCGACGAGCCCCGAGATGTGCGCGATGTCTGCCACGAGAATTGCGCCAACCTCCTGCGCGATCTCCGCGAACTTGGGGAAATCGATCAACCGCGGATACGCCGTAGCGCCACAGAAGAGAAGCTTGGGCTTGTGCTCGCGGGCGAGCGATGCGACTTCATCGAAATCTATGCGATGATCTTCGCGGCGCACGCCGTACTGAACCGCGTTGAAGTACTTGCCGCTGATCGACACCTTCCAGCCGTGTGTCAGGTGACCGCCGCTTGGCAGCCCCATGCCCATGACCGTGTCACCAGGGCTGCAGAACGCGAAGTACACGCCGAGGTTGGCGGGCGATCCGGAGTAGGGCTGCACGTTGGCGTGGTCCACCCCGAACAGCGCCTTGAGACGGTCGATGGCCAGCCGTTCGACTCGGTCGATGTTCTGCTGGCCCTCGTAATACCGTTTGCCCGCGTAGCCCTCGGAGTACTTGTTGTTGAGGACGCTTCCGCAGGCTTCCATGACGGCTGCCGTGGCGTAGTTCTCGCTCGGGATGAGGCGCAGTTTCTCGTGCTGCCGCGTTCGCTCTTCGGCGATGCATTGCGCGATTTCGGGGTCGACTTCAGCTAGGGGGTGGTCCGCCATGGGTTCTCCGCGTTTGTTCACGGGGCCTTAGCACGTTTGCCCGGCGGGATCCTACCGTTCCAGAGTCCTCGAGCGCCCGGGCTGCCAACTTGGCGAGGCCAGGGGTCGGTGTTATCCGGGGGTGGTGAGCGAGTATGTCCCAAGCGCTGAGGAGTTCGCGCGTCTCGGCACCGACGCGACGGTGGTTCCCGTCCATCGCGAGGTGATCGCTGATCGCTTAACCCCTGTGCTCGCACAGGCCACGCTCGGGGACGCGCCCGGGAGCTTTCTGCTCGAGAGCGTCGTCGGCGGCGAGAAGTGGGCCCGCTACAGCTTCGTCGGTGTCGACCCCGAAGTGATCGTCCGGGGCGTCGCGGATCGCTTCGAACGTGTCGTGGACGGTGTCATCGAGGAAGAGCTCGGCGTCGACCCGTGGGAACGGTTGCGTGAAACCCTTGCCGAGTGGAAGCCGCCTGCAGTGGATTGGCTTCCGAGGTTTTGGGGCGGCGCGGTCGGCTTCGTCAGTTACGACGCCGTGCGTACCTTCGAGCCAACCGTAGGCAAGGCCCTCGAGCGCGATGACGACTGGGAGTTCAGCTTCGCGGTCGGCGGCACATTGTTGATCTTCGACAACGTCCGGGGGACCCTGCGTGTCGTGGTCACGGCGCGCGTCGATGGCGATGCCGCGGCAGCGTATGGCCGGGCGACCGATCGAATCGAGGCAACGCTCACCGCGCTCGACCATCCGACACTCCCGCGGCGTCTGCACCCGCCGGGCCCGATGGGCGAGCTCGAGCTTCCGTCCTCCAACTTCGATCGCGCGGGCTTCTGTGAAGCGGTCGACAAGGCCAAGGAATACATTCGCGCTGGGGACATCTTCCAAGTGGTGGTTTCTCAGCGGTTTCGCGTACCGCTCGGCGATACTGACCTGTTCGACGTGTATCGCGCGATGCGGGTGATCAATCCGAGCCCGTACATGTACTTCCTTCGACTCCCAGACCGGGTCGTTGCAGGCGCCAGTCCAGAGA
>JBATTM010000077.1:0-8163 GCA_049670545.1 Polyangiales bacterium | reverse complement strand
AGCGTCCGCGCTGCTGTCGCTCACGGGCACGCGTCAGGTACAGCAGATCGCGCGCGCGCGTCACCCCGACGTAGAACAATCGACGTTCCTCTTCGAGGTCGGTCGTGGTGTCGGTGATCTTCGGATCGGTCGTCCGCGCGTGGGGCAGTACCCCTTCGACGCATCCAGCGAGAAACACCACCGAGAACTCCAGCCCCTTGGCGGAGTGGAGCGAGGAAAGCGTGACCTGCCTGCCCGGGACATCCGCTTCTTCCTCCGTCGAATCGAGCGTCATGTAGTGCAGAAGGTGCATCAGCGCCTCTCGCTCCGGACCATCACGGGATTCCACTCTCTTGATCGCGCCGAGGAGGAAATCGAGATTCGCTCGTGCCCGCTGCGCGTCCGCCCCCCCGGTGCCGTCGTCCGTAAGCATGCCGGCTGCCTCGAACAATACGGTCGCCGGCTGCGACAGCGCTCCGGCACGAAACGCCCGCCCAGCTTGCTCGAGCGCGTCAAACAGTCGACGTGCAGAACTCTGGGCGCGCGCCGACAACGCGCTGACCTCTGAGGCACGCCCCAGTGACCGATAGAGACTCGATCCTTGCACCTGGGCGTACTCCGACAAATGCGCCACCGACTGCGCGCCGAGGCCCCGTGGAGGGTTGTTGATGATTCGGCGCAGCGAGAGCTCGTCTCGTGGATTCAAGGCGGCTCGAAGGTAGGCGATCGCGTCCTTGATGATCTTACGATCGAAGAACTTGGCGCCACCGAAGACGCGGTACGGGATGCCCGCGATCCGCAGCTCTTCCTCAATTCGTTTGCCCTGGGTGTTCGATCGGTAGAGCACCGCAATGTCCCCGTGGTCGGTACCCGCTTGGTGTAGGGAACGGATCTCTTTTGCGATGAACTCAGCCTCCTCTTGCGGCTCCGGGAACACGCACAGCCGAACCGGATCCCCACCTTGGCGGTTCGCTTTCAGGGATTTCGCATAGGGTCGTTTCGGAGACTTCTCGATGGCCGCATTGGCGACGTTCAGAATCGGCGCGCAGGATCTGTAGTTGTGCTCGAGCTTCGTAACCGTCGCGCCTGGAAAGTGCGTCTCGAAATCGAGAATGTTGTCCACGCATGCACCGCGCCAACCATAGATCGACTGATCGTCATCCCCGACCACACACACGTTGCGCTCCTGGTTGGCGAGCAAGCGCACCAGTTCGAGCTGGGCTTCGTTGGTGTCCTGGAACTCATCGACGAGGATGTATCGGAATCGCTCACTCCACTTGCGCCGTATCGCCGGTCGCGATCTCAAGAGTCGAACCGGCTTCACGACGAGATCGTCGAAGTCGACCGCGTGCATCGCCGCGAGCCGCGCTTCGTACTCACCATAGATCGCAGCCGCCGCCTCATCGTACTCGTCACGACCTGGTCTCACATCCGCGGGGGCGCGAAGGGCGTTCTTCCACAGAGATAGGCGTGAGAGGACGGCCTGCGCATCGAGGCGTCGATCCTCCGCCGCGTCGACGCGCAGCAGTTCCCGGACCACGCCCAAGGAATCTCCTTGATCAAAAATCGTGAATCGCTTGCCGAGGTCGAGCGCTTGGGACTCCGCACGGACGAAACGGACGCCAAAGCTGTGAAACGTGGAGAGCCACAGCGCCTCCGCGACGGAGGACCCGACCTCCGAGCCGACTCGGTCTCGCATCTCCCGGGCCGCCTTGTTCGTAAACGTCACCGCCAAGATGGTGCCCGGGTCGACCCCTTGCCCAAGCAGGCGTGCGATCCTCGCAGTGATCACGCGCGTCTTGCCGCTCCCGGCACCTGCGAGGACGAGGATCGGCCCCTCTCCGTGTTCGACTGCGGCGCGTTGCTGATCGTTGAGTCGCACGGCAGCCCGAGGTAGCCCGCGAGCGAGGGGAGTCAAGCCAGGAATGAAACAGGGCCGGGAACCACGGTGCTACGCATCTGCAGACGTGCCCTGACCCGCAGGCGGCGCGACGCGCCAACCCGAAACGCCATCGATGTTGTACCGGATTCGCAGCTCGTCGACAGGGCGATCAACGACAGCCCAGTAGTCCCAATCGGCGATCAGATCGGTATTGCAACGTAAACCACGCTCGAAGCCCTCGAGCGTGTCGTCGGGGTGGAAATGGCCCTTCCCCGGCTCGACGAGCCCTGCCGTCGTGAAGTGCAGGCCAAGGTGATAGTCGAGAATCATCTCCATCAACATCTCCCAACCGTAGTCGCTCCGGCTCATGCCGGCTTGGAACGCCGCGATGTTCACTTCACCGTCCATGTCTGTATTGAAGCCCGTGAGCACGTGGGTCATGTCGTGCGACACGAAGAGTTCGCTCAACCCACCCTTCTCCCCAGGGAGTGGAAACCCCCGGTCTCGATAGAATATGAAAAAGGAGTGTCCGAGGGTGCCCTCCGGAAGCCACTCGAACGCCTGGTATCGCGCGGCGACTTTCGGATCGCCGAGATACTGGTGCATCGCACTCGCGATTCGGCGGAAGCGTTGCCACCCACTATCATGCGGCATGAATGCCTTGAGCCCGCGCCGCACGTAGTCGAGCGCGAGAAGATTGAGGTGATGATCGCGCACCTTGCGAAGGTCTACGAGCATTTGGGGCGAGACACCGAGGGCCGAGGCAAAGCGATCTACCTGCCCCACTTCGCCCGCATCGATGTCGACCGGTAGATAGGACATGAGAACGAGGAACTGGACCGCCCGGTCGCGAACCTCGGGTCCGACCAGGGCAGCGCCGAGCTCCTCCGGCGTCACTTCCGAGAGTGTGTCGAGGGCGATCGACCCTTGATGGAAGATGTGATCTCGGGTGGCCGAAAGCATCTGCGAACTGATCGGATCGAGCTCACGAGACCGATCGAGCGTCGCCACCGTTTTCATCGCGCGAAGAACAGCGCGCGATTCGTCTTCGGTCCACTCGAGTGCTTTCATCTTCGGTAGAGCTCCTGCGCAAGAGTGCGATAGAGTCGCTGAATGGGCCAGGAGATCGAGAGAAAATTTCTCGTCGAGGACGACACGTGGCGCGACGGGGCAATCAGCACCCACTTTCGCCAAGGGTTTCTCTCGACGGTGCCGGAGCGCACGGTCCGGGTTCGCCTCGCAGGCGAACGTGGAACGCTTACGGTCAAGGGCAAGACGATCGGGGCAACCCGACTCGAGTTCGAATACGAGATCCCAACAGTCGACGCGCAAACCCTCCTCGACTCGCTGTGTGAGCGACCTTTGATCGAGAAGACGCGCTTCGTCCGGCAAGAAGGAGCGCATACCTGGGAGATCGACGTATTTGAAGCGGACAACCAAGGGCTCATCGTCGCCGAAATCGAGCTCGAGGCGGAGGATGAGGCGTTCGAGCGCCCGAGCTGGATCGGCAAGGAAGTGACCGACGACCCGCGCTACTTCAACGCCAACTTGATCAAGCACCCATATCGGACGTGGACCGAGGCCTGATCCCCCGAGACTCGGCTACGGGCAGACGACCGTAATGCAGCGGGTCCGGTCGCATTCGATATCCCCGTCCATCGCGGTCACGCACACCTCGGTGGCGCCCGGAAACGCGGGATCGCAGGTGTACGTCGTATTGCTCGCACCTGGGTCACCGAAGGTTCCTTCGCCAGAGGTGGTCGCAAACAGAGTCATCAGGCCTGGGTCGGGGCCGGGGGTGCATACGGGCGGGTTCGTGGAGAAATCGCAAGACTGCGGATCGCAATTGTTCCCGCATGTGTCGTTCGGATCGAAAGCGTATACTTGCACGGCCGAAATCGGAAGCAAGCCGGGTCCGAACACGGTCGGGACGGCGTTCATCCAGACTAGCCTGGGGCAAGTATTTCCAACGACCTCCTGGAAGTCGCCTTCGATCTCCAGGTCACCGGTGGGTAGATTCGCGCTCAGCGAACAAATCAGGACGAGGTTGAACTCATTGACCGACGACGGATCGGCGTCTTCCATGATCGGCAGCGAGTCGCGCCCGGTGCACACGACCTCGTCCTCGTCGAATACCCACATCGAGATCGTGCAGAGCGACGGCGGAAGATCGGATACTAGCGCCCACACCGGCGGATCGGCACCCGCTACGATCTCGAAGTTGCCGGCGATAGCGAGCGAATCATCGAACGGGACGAGCCCGGTGGCGGGGCACGTAATCGCGTAGCTCACCGCGTCGACAATTAAGGCCAACTCATCCACACCCGACGAAGGGTCGGAGATCATCAGGTTCACGGCGGTGGTCTCCCGCGGAGCCGACAAGTCGCCCTTCGAACCCTCCGTTGCGGCGTCCCCGCATCCCACGATAAGCGCGGCACACGACAACAAGACCAATCGAATGAGTGGCTTAAAATACATAGATAATGGGGGGCCTGGGCGAGGCCTTAGGTTCACAATCGGAAGATGCAGACCGTACCCTGCGATCCCCCCCGGGATCAATCGAATCCGCCATGAGAAGCGCTCTTAGCACTTCTTTGTGCGCCCTCTGTGAGTGCGGTCACACACAGTGCGACATAGGCAGGCTGTCCGAAACGATCCAATAGATCGCTGGAAACGGTCTCCCTAGCGGGGGGCTAGGCCTGTGCCACAGCCTTGGCGAGGGGAATCACCGCGGCACAGGCTTTGGCGCATTCCGCGCATTCGCGATGGTGGGACGCGTGTTTCTCGCACTCGAGACGGCAGGACTCGCACACGTCAGCGCAAAGCGCGGCAGCCTGCGATAGATACTCGGACCCTGCGGCAGCCAGGGTTTCGGTGACGCGACAAACCGCGAGCATCTCCCGGACCCGCATCGCGCACTCTCCGAGAGAGCCATCTCCCTGAGCAAGCCGGCGGAGGCAGTGGGTGAGGCAAACTTCGCCCACGGTGGTGCAGGGGCCGAGCACCCCGAGAAGGTCGTCGGGGGCGATCGCCGCTTGCGCGGTAGCCGCGGTGGCGGTGGCCTCGGCCTTGCAGCCGGTCGCGCTGAGAACAGTCTGGGTGACTGCCGCAGCAGCGCCCGCCATCACCACGTCTCGACGTTTCATGGATTGGATGTAGCGAAGGCCGGACTTCGCCGCAACGCGCGCCCTTGGGACTTGCAATTGCCGACTCCCACTGGCTGGGATACCACTCGGCTATGGAGCTTCCGAAATGCGGGTTGTATCGGACCACGGCGACCTTAGGCTCGGTCCCTGCCGGTCGCCTCGTCTACTTTCACAACCACGGTGATCCGGGCCCGGGCGTCTATCTGCCAAAAGCGTGGCGCCACAACCGCGCCGAGTTCGACACTCAGGGGCACACCCTCAGCGATCCTTCGATGGCGACCGGGCTGGAACCGTTATCGCCGGAAGGGTTCTACCAAGTGGTCGAAGCATTTCACTGTTGTGAGAAGCAATGCAGGCGGTTCGAAGCGAACGCCCTCTTGCAGCTCGGCTACAACGCGGAGGCGGATCCGATTCTGTTCGTGCCAGAACTCGTCGACTCGATGCTCGCGATTCCCGCACAAGGATGGAAGACCGGCGAGGCTACGATCCGAAATCTCCGGCAACTCCACGTTCCCGTCACCAAGCGCGACGCGCTTCCCCCGCAGTAGAGACGCGCCCTACTCGGCAAGGCACGCGTCGAGCAGGGCACCGCTGATCCCGCAGAGCATGGGTGGAATGTCCGAGCACGCGGTCACTGCGCCCTCACAACTGACCTCGTTGCCGAAACATACGGCGGACTTGCGCCAGAACTCAGTGATGCACCCGAGCTCAGCCGGGCCCATGGGGCCGAGCATCGCGACCTCCATGTCGAGCGTTTCGGTCATGCAGTCGACCACGGCCGGCTCGGGGTCGGTGTCGAAACAGTCCTCGAGGCAGCCGCAGCGCGCGGCACGGGAGTCGAGGAACGCGCCGACCCCGTCCTCGACCCGCGTCGAAAAGCATTCGCCAGTCAGCGGAATGACGTCGGCGAAAGGCGTCGGGCAGTCGCGCTTGCCCATAGCCCTGGTCTCCTCGCAGGCCATGATCTCGTTCTCCTCACATGCATCGACTTCAGCAACGCACGCCGCGGCGTCGAGATTGACCACCACGAGGCACTCGAATCGCTTCTCTAACGTCATCAGCTCTTCGTCGAACACGATGTCGTCGAAGCACTCGTTCTGCCGATCCGAAAAAGGAAGGTTGTCGGCCAACGCGAGGCACGCGCTTTGTGCGATCGGATCCGACCCCTGGCACAGGCAGCGTTCGCGCTGGAACGCGAGTTCGGAGTCGATCCACTCGGTGGACGAAGTGATCGTGCGAGGTTCACCGCCAAACCCACCGAAGCCGCCGAATCCACCGGCGCCACCGTCCCCGGCGCTTCCACCGTTGCCAGTCGTTGCAGCGTCCCCGCCGCCGCCTCCAGCACCAGCGTCCCCGCCCGTACCCATGCCACCGGTGTCACCGCACGCGGTGGCCAACATTGCGATCATCAAGACAACTAAGAATGTGCGTTTCATCTTCCTGAACTTCTCTTCAGGCTGATCTACGCTGATCGGTGGTCGCCTTCCAGGGTTAAGGAATCACGGCAGCGGCCGCCCTGTAAGTGATCGTGGTTGCTTGTGCTCTGTTCTCGCGCACGGGGTGTAAGTCTCCTCACCGATCAAGGCGTGATCACGACCGAAACGCCATCGTCATGGTGTCGCGCGGGACTTCGTGCGCCGGCAAGGGTGTCGCGACCTGCTCCGGAGTCGGCCCAATGTCGGACACGATCGAGGCGAGCGCCGCGAGATCGAAGCCGTAGAGACGAGCCGCGTTCTCACCCAGCATGAGGCGCGTGTCGCTCTCGAGGATGTCGTGGAACGTGTAGCGGAGCGACTCTCGAGTGTGTGGATACGTCCCTTCGTAGTGCGGATAGTCCGTCCCCCAACAGATGCGATCGACCCCGACGACGTCGCGGTCCGCGATCTCATGGGGAGACGCGGCACTGGCGCCGTACCAGCAATTGCGCGTTGCATAGAAACTCGGCGGCTCTGGCGAGACCGCGTCTTGGTCGAATTGGAATTCGCCGAGCGCCCCCGCACGCACACGCTCCCAAACCCGATCGAGCTGAGAGAGGCGTTCTGGAACCCACGCACAACCCGCCTCCGTGATGATGTATCGCAAGTTGGGGAAGCGATGGAACACCCCGCCAAGCAGAAGGTGACCGTAGCTTCTGGTCGAAAAGAACATCACCTCTTGGACGCGAATCGGTAGAGAGATCGGATAGGCCCCGTAGTCGGGCGAGCCTGTGCCTCCGTGTTGATTCACGACGACGTCGTGGTCTTGGCACGCTGCCCAAAAACGATCGTACTCGGGTGCGTAGAGAGGCAGGATATGCCCTGTGTCGTCGGGCGGCACCTGAGGAAGCAGGACGCCGCCTTTGAGGCCGGCCTTCGCGATCCAAGCGACGTCCCTGATCGCTTCGTCGATGTCGTTGAGGTACAGCATGCCGATTCCCGCGCGACGCTCGGGGTGTGCGTTCTGGAAGTCGACCAACCAACGGTTGTGAGCCCGCATCCCCTCGAGACGAAGCGCGTAGTCCTCCGCTTTCGGGTTCGGTGCGATAAGCGCGCTGGTCCGAAAGAACGGCGGCACCGTGTTCGGGAACAGCACCTCGGCAGCGACGCCCTCTTTGTCCATGTCACGAAGGCGAATCTCGTCATCCCAGTTCTTCGCCTTCTTCGACCCCACGTGTTTGCGCTGCGGGTTTCGGTACGTGCCTCGCCACTCGTCGAAGAGCGCGCGATGCTTCTCGTCGAGATACTCTCGGTAGGTGGCAATGTTGGCGCCGGCATGTGAATCGGCGGTGATGATCGTGTAGGGGACGGACACGCACCGCTTATACCATCGACGACGATTGTACCTAGACGGTCGAGGCGCAGACGTGCCATATCGCAACGCACGATGGATTTCCTCAAGCCGATCTTGCCCGACTTCGACATCGAAGAATGGGAGAAGAAGCCCTGGCCGGAGCGCCTGAAGATGGCCTGCCAGGATTGGGTCGTTCAGGGTTACGGGACCCCCACTCCCGTGTACCTCTTCTACCTCCTCAAGGCAGCGTTCTACGTCTGGATGTGGACTTGGTTTTGCTCGTTCACGCCGGGGCTCGGTGACTTCAGGACGATCGCTTCGTGGTGGGCTACACCGATCGCGTTCCAGAAGGCGGTGTTGTGGAGCCTGTTGTTCGAGGTGTCGGGG
>JBATTM010000076.1:0-4459 GCA_049670545.1 Polyangiales bacterium | reverse complement strand
GGTCGATTGCGTCGACGACATCGTCGAACGCCATCGTCTGGGACCCTCTTGCATCAACTGAGAAGGAAATGCATCGGCGCCGCCATTCGAGAGGGACACCATCGGTCGCGCATGCCTGTTGGTTTGGGTCGGTGGTCGTGGTGACCCGACAGAAAGCCTTCGACTCCGGCGCCGGCAGGAGGACCGCGCATACGAAGCCACCGGCAAGGAGCGCGGCGTTTCTACTCATGGCGCCCTCCCCTGCGACTCGGCGATGTCGCGAACCCGTGTGAGAAACATCGCCAGTGGTTCGTTCTCTGCAAGTGGCCCGGTACTCTTGGTCAACCCTCCGCCAGCGCCGCGTCGAACGAGGAGAAGCCCTTCGAGGGAAGGCATCGCCGTCTCGACCCCGTCCTCCAACGAAACCCGCACCACGCCCTGCGCCATCCCGACCGGATGCAGACCGCCCACACCGATCTCGCGCGCAAAGACGACGACTTTCTCCCCGATGCTGAATCGCGGTTCGCCCGGCACCTGCATGACAAGGCGCCCGACCTGGCCGCCGAGGGTCTCGACGAGCACTTCGTCGCCGCCCACTGCGTCACCCCGCAGTCGCTCGTCCACGCGCACGCGCGACCACGTGCGGATCATCCCGTCGGCCCCGACCACCGTCTCCTGCCAAACGATCTCGCCGACCACGATGGTATGCGCACGCGCGATCAGCTCCTCCAGGCTGAGGCCTTCGACGGTGGAAGCCGCGGTGTCTGCCGTGGGCAACAACGCGACAAGTAAGAGGAGAGCGGCGCCGATCCGGCGCACGTATAAGGCTCGAAGCATAGGAGTCTGTGACGCTACCATTGGGGATTTCGCAGGGTCAACCCCTCCCGGGAAGCGTATCCTCGACATCGCCGATGACCCACACTTGCGCGAAAACGCGGCGAACGGTACTGAGAAGCTGCAATGACTCGCACGACGGCCGCCCTGTGTTTCGCCCTGCTCGCCGTGTGGGTCGGTTGCGGGAGCGACGCCGCCAACAACGTCACGGCAAAGTGCGCGGATGGCAACCCTTGCTGCTTGACCAACACCGACTGCGACGCAGGCGAGTATTGCGACGGCGAAGGGCCGTGTGTCAGCGAGGGTGAGTGCGTCCCAGTGGTCCCCTTGCCGTGTCCTCTGATCGTGGATTCCGAGACCGGTGTGCCCGCGGGGTATGTCTGCGGCTGCGACGGAGTGACGTACCAAGGCAAATGCGTGGCGCGCGGCGTCGGTGTTCGCGTTGCACACGCCGGCGCCTGTACGGAGTGATTCACTGCTGCGACACTTGTGACGGAGCGGACGCCTGCCTTGACCTCTGCGTCGATCGCGAGAACCGGGACTGACCGATGATTCGCCAGAAGCCTACGCAACCCGTATGAAAGCGTTGACGTTCATCCCACCGGCGTCCGGCACCGGCCGGCCTGTTCTCGAGCACATCGAGCTTCCGGCTCCACAACCTCGAAAGGGCGAGGTCTTGGTGCGCGTCCATCATGCCGCACTGAACAATTTCGATTTGGAGACGTCGCGCGGCGAACGCAACAAGGCGATTCGGAGAGACGCGAAGAAAAACCCCGTCTTGTCGGGCATCGAGATGGCGGGCGTGGCCGAGAGCGACGGTGTGCGCATCAAGGCGGGCGACCCCGTGTTCGGGTACACCAACATCTTCAAGGGGCCGTGGTTTCATGCGCAACAGGTGGCCCTTTCAGAGTCGAAGATGGCGCGTGTTCCGGAGAACTTTTCGCTCGAGGGCGCCGCATCGATCATCGGCGGCGCGCTGACATCGATTGCCGCACTCGAACGCATCGCCAAGCTGAAATCCGGGAGCAAGCTTCTCGTGACCGGAGCGACGGGCAGCGTGGGGGTGACTGCGACCCAGCTCGCGACGCATCTGGGCGCCACGGTCAGCGCGGTGTGCCATTCATCGCAGCTCGACTTCGCGCGCGCGGAAGGCGCATCGGAAGCCTACGCGTACGACAGGGATGAGCTCCCTGAAGCTGCCCACCAGTTTGACGTGGTGTTCGACACGGCCCCGTCGCTTTCGTTCGTCACTGCGCAGAAGTTCCTGAGTCGGCGTGGGTGCTACGTCCCCACGATGCCCCATCAAGATGTGTCAGGGTTCCTAAGAGCCCTATTCTCGAGAAGAAAATGGGGCTTCCTGCTCGAAAGCGATACCGACGAAACCCGGATGGAACGATTGCGCACCCTGATGTCGCAAGGCGCATTTCGAACCGCAATCGACAGCATTCACACCCTCGCCCGTGCCACCGACGCGTTTGCCCGCCAAGAAGAGCGTGGCAAGCACGGCAAGATTCTCATCGACTTTGGCTAGGGCATCGAGTCCCCGCGCCGTACCGACGGCACCTTAGCGATATCGCCTGGCACGTCCGTTGCGTTACTATCGGGCATGGTGCTCCGACGCGCGATCGTGTTTCTCTTCGTGACTTGCGTTGCGTCCCACGCAGCCGATGCAGCCGCCGACGCGCACGTGACGCTCGAAACGCCCCGATTGACGCTCGGGGCGGCTCCCCAGCTGCACGCGGTGCGCGAGAACGTCTTCGCCCTCGAAGAAGTGACTCGGTTGGAGGCGATGGAATACGACAACGCCGTCAAACGCGCCGGCCGCGGTCGCATCCTGTTGGCTGCCGGCGTTCCCATGTTGGTGTGGGGCTTGTCGCTCGCAATCTGGGCGGCGACAGCCGAGGATTGCTACAACGCCAACGACGATCTGCACGGTCAACTCATCGCAGGAAGTGTCATGGCGGGAGTCGGGTTCGCGCTCACGTCCGCAGCCATCGTGCAGCTCGTACGGTCGACCAAGAAGGCCCGCCGCGACCGTTCACAGAAACGCTTTCGCCGCTGGGCGATCCCGATTGGTATCGCGTCGGGAATCATCTCGACCAGCATTGGCGCGGGAGGCTTGATCGTGGGAACGATCGGCTGCTACTCGTCGTAGGCGCATTCGCTAGACACCATGCCAATCGCGAAGAAGGAACAGATTCGAGCCCTCTTGAAGAGCATCGAGACCGGCGACCCGGAAGCCGTCGCTGTGGTCAATGAGGCGAAGTACATTCAGCACAACCCTCAGACCCACGAGGGCAGCGAGGGGTTGGCGTCACTCTTCAAGCGACTCTCGAAGACCGAGCCACGGGTGAACATGGTTCGAGCGTTCGAAGACGACGATTTCGTGTTCGCGCATATGGAATACGACTTTGCGACCCGGAGAATCGGCTTCGAAGTCTTCCGCTTTGAAAACGGCCAGGCGATCGAGCACTGGGACAACATCCAGGGAAGGCAGGGACCCAATCCATCCGGTCGAAGCATGGTGGACGGGCCAACCGAGGCCGGCGACCACGAGCGGACCGAGGGCAACCGCGCCGTCATCCGAGCCTTCGTGGAAGCCGTACTCGTCGACGGGCAGCTCGAGCGCCTCGCGGAGTTCATCGATGAGAACACCTACGCCGAGCACAATCCGCGTCTCGGCGATGGCCTGACCACGCTCCGAGCCGCGCTAGAAGCCGAAGACCTCGGCCGCAAGCGTATCGACTATCATCGCGTCCATCGCGTCCTCGCCGAAGGCAACTTCGTGCTCTGCGTCAGCGAGGGAAACGATAGCGGCGTTCACTCCGCCTTCTACGACCTGTTTCGCCTCGCCAACGGCAAAGTGACTGAGCACTGGGACACGACCGAGAAGATCGCGCCACGCAGCGACTGGAAGAACGACAACGGCAAGTTCTGAGCTGCCACGGAGGCATCGTGGCGTGCTACGCCGGCGAACACAGACGCGGTCTCGCTCTTCCGAGGCATCGCCAACCCAGACCGAGCTATGCTCGGGCACGGTTCTCCGGTACCGTTCGCAACTGCGCCACCGCCTGGCGCGTTAAGAAAAGGATCGAAATGGATGTCTCTGCCCGACCCGTGGTGCTGTACGCCGTTCCGCTAGTCATGTGGCTCGCCGCGTGCGGCTCAGATCCGCAGTCGGACGTGTGCAACACCGCCACGTCCGCGCTCGTCGCGAACTGCGACGCAAACGACCCGGAAGACGTGCGCCTCGTATCGACCTCCCTGACGAACGCGTGCGGCATCACGGATTTCACCGCGAGTGACCTCAACTCACCCGGAGCGCTCAAAAGCCTCTGCCTGGACGCACTTGCAGGCACCTCGGTTTCAGACTCGGAAGCCGCGTCGTTCGCGGCTGTGATGGCGACCAAGACCGGATGCATGTCGGTGGCCAACAACGTCGGCCTGGCCTGCCGCGATTTCCTCTAGCCACACACTACGCAATTCCACGCAACTCCACGCTCCGTCCACCGTAGACCCCGGCGGCGAACCCTGATAGTCGGTGAACCCATGCTTGATCGCTCACTTCGACTTCTCAGCGTTCTGTGTACGGTGTCCATGGTCGCGTGTGGGGCGGACGGTGGCGCGAACGGCGGCACGGCCGGTG
>JBATTM010000075.1:0-4185 GCA_049670545.1 Polyangiales bacterium | reverse complement strand
CCCTCATGCTCGTCTTGCCCGCATCGCGGCGACCTTACAGCAATCGATCTCGAAACGGTAGAGGCGTCGTCACTTCGGCCGCGTCAGGTCGTTCTCGAGACAGATTCGGGCACGCGCGGTTTCGCGGGCCCCAAAATCAGGACGACGCGGGAATCTCGAACGCGCGGAAGGTCCAGACGACGAACGCGATCGTGAGCACGAGGTAGAGCACGAGCGCCACCATGAAGGGGCCGTTCGCGAATGCGGCGCGCTCTAGGTTCGCGCGAACGGCAAGCTCTACAGCCAGCGCAAGGAGCGCTGTCGTGGACGCCCCGAGCCAGCCAAGCTGTGCGCCGAGCTTGTCGACCGCGACTTGACGTCGCGCTTCGTTCTCGAGCCAGTAGTCACGGTTGGGAAGGTTCACCAACCGGGGAGGCAACCGCGCGATCAAGAGTGGCGCGGCGAACACCAACGCGACACTGCCCCCGCCCACGCAAGCCATGGTGAGGAAGAACGCCCCCTTCGACATGAACGCGTCGGCGGCCCCGCTGGGCCCAAAATGCGAGCCCATCGTGGCGGGCAGAACGTCCCACACATCAGCGATGCGAACAGCCAGCGCAGCGACGATCACGAGCGCAATGATCAGCGGTGTCCGAACTCCCCTCATATGACCCGATTCCAGTGTAACCCATGGGCCGCCGATCGCCTTGCGAAGTGGTCGAAGGCACGTAGAAACCGCGGGGAGGTTGCATCATGAAGTCCAGTGGGCTCACGTTAGAAAGACGAGTCGCCTTGGTGACGGGGGCGTCCTCCGGTATCGGCCACACCCTTGCCAAGGGCCTCGCAGCCGCGGGTGCTCGCGTGGTGGTTGCCGCACGACGAACCACACGCCTCGAAGCGTTGGTGACCGAAATCGAGAATGGGGGCGGACGCGCCGCCGCGGTCGAGATGGACGTCACGGATCGCAACAGCGTTGATCGGGCGTACGCGCGGGGCCAAGAAGCGTTGGGGTTGATCGACATCGTCGTCAACAACGCCGGCGTCGCGGACCCAAAAAACTTTCTCAAGATCGACGAGGGCTCGCGCGACTTCGTGATGGCGACCAACTTCAACGGAGTGTGGAATGTTGCGCAAGAGGGCGCGCGACGTTTGGTCGACGCTGGACGACCCGGAAGCATCATCAACATCGCATCGGTACTCGGAATGGGTGTGCAACAGGGGCAGTCCGCGTACTGCGCGTCGAAAGGCGCGGTGATTCAATTGACGCGAGCGCTCGCGATCGACCTCATGCGACACGAGATCCGCGTCAACGCGATCGCGCCCGGATGGTTCAAGACCGAGATGAACGCGGCCTTCTTCGAAACGCCAGAGGGAGAAGCATACGTACAAACGATGCCGGCGCGGCGTCTAGGGCGCGTCGAAGAGCTCGTCGGCCCGACGGTACTGCTCGCGAGCGACGCCGGTTCGTTCATCAACGGCGTCGTGCTGCCTGTGGACGGCGCGATCCACGTCACGAACTAGTGAAGCGCCGGATCTAAGGCTTGGTCCGCATCGCCGCCGGGTGTACGCTGGCCAATCCCGACCTGTTTCCCTTGGAGGTCCGTATGCAGCCCCTGTCCGGAATGGATGCCTCGTTCTTGTACATGGAGGACCCACGCACACCGATGCACGTCGGAAGCGTGCTGATCTTCGACGGCTCGATGCAGTTCGAGGACTTCAGGAGCATGCTGAAGTCCCGGATTCACCTGGTGCCGAGGATGCAGCAACGGTTGGTGATGGTGCCACTCGGCCTCGGGAAGCCTTACTGGATCGACGATCCGGATTTCAACTTGGATCGCCACATCCAACACATCGGCCTTCCGAGACCCGGCGGCTGGCGACAGCTGCGGCAGCTCGCTGCGCGGACCTTCAGCATGCCTCTCGATCGTCGGCGCCCACTTTGGGACATGCTCTTCGTCGAAGGCCTCGACGAGATTCCGCAAGTGCCGCCAGGATCCGTCGCCATGATCAACCGCGTCCACCACGCTGCGATCGACGGCGTGTCGGGTGCGGACATGATGAGCATCTTGTTCGACATCACCAAAGAGCCCCGAGAGGTTCCCCCACCTCCACCGAAGAAGATCGCGCCCGCACCGAACGAGCTTCAAGTGCTTCGGCAGGTGGCACACAAGATCGCCGGCAAGCCAGCACGCGTACCGCTTCTCCTGCGAGACCTCGCCAACGTGATGCGCGCTGGAAAGGAAGCTCGAATCAAAGGGATGGAGGTCCCCCCGGCGCCGTTCTCCGCCCCCGCCACGCCGCTGAACAAGGTGGTGTCGCAAGAGCGGTGCTGGAACACGGCACTCCTCGAGTTCGATCGTGTCCGGGTGATCAAAGAGACGATGGGTTGCACGCTCAACGACGCCGTCTTGGCGATCTGCGCGGGAGCCCTCCGACGGTACCTTCTTGATAAAGACGCATTGCCATCGGAACCACTGGTCGCGTTCGTTCCGATTTCGACGCGGTCCAAGGACCAGCGCGGCGACATGGGCAACCAGGTCTCCGGCATGTCGATTCAACTTGCGACGAACATCGCCGACCCAATCGAACGGATTCAAGAGATCAAACAGCACACACGAAGCGGCAAGTCGTACCAGAACGCGGTCGGCGCGCAGACGATGGCCGATGTATTTGAGTTCGTGCCGTTTGGGTTGGCTGGACAGGCCTCGCGGCTGTATTCCCGATTCCGAGTCGCTGAACGCCACCGCCCTCCATTCAACCTCGTCATTACCAACGTTCCGGGGCCGCAACACGACATGTATGTGGCGGGGCATCGCTTGCTGTCCACGATGGGGATGGCGCCCGTGATGGATGGAATGAGTCTTCTGATCACCGTGCTGAGCTACAATGGTGTGTTGTCGATCAGCCCGACGTCGTGCCCCGAAGTGATGCCCGACCTCGACACGTTCGCGCGATACTTGCGCGAATCTGCCAATGAACTCGAAGCTGACGTACTGAAATTTCGGGGACAGCAGCCTCAAAAGGACAAGGGCGCGTCGAAATCGGACGTGTCCGCCGAAGAGATGGCCGTGTTCTTCGAGCAAGTTCGGACCGCCTTGGCGAACGCCAACGCCGAGTCACTCGGCACCGCAACCTTCCAGTTCGAAGTCACCGGGGACCACGCACAAGCATGGGTGGTCGATGTCCCCAACCGCTCCGTCACCGAAGGAACGGCCGACGGGCCCGATGCGACGCTCACGATCCGTGACGAGCATCTCGCGCAGATCACACGCGGCAACCTCGACCCTCAAATTGCGTTCGTCCAAGGAAAGCTCCGCGTAAACGGCGACGTGAGTAAGGCGATCGAGTTTGGAGCGTTCTTGCCCGGCGTCGCGCGGTAAACGCGTTGCCAGCTAGGGCGTTCGTCGTTCATAGCGCGTGAGCCGATGGGTCTCGGAGGTCACTTCCTCGGCGACCCGGTACTCGTCCTCCAGTGAGTTGAACGCGACATCGAAATTGTCTTCTCGGGCAATTGGAAGCATGGGGCTCGTTTCGCGCAAGACCCAGAGTCGGTGATGGGCACGAACTTCGTCGAGCAGCGAATCACGATCGATGGTCTGAGAAAGCATCCAGCCAGCAAGAAGCGGTCGGACGTCTCCGTAGTTGAGGCCGACGACGCGGGGGGACTCTCGATCGCGGGTCGTATATTGGTAGTCCCAGTCGAGATTCTGCGGCGCAATCACGACGACGTCGGTCTGTGGTTCGAAGTCGAAGTCCCCAGCGAACGTCTCCACGGTTGAGGCCTGTGGCTCTAGGCTGTAGTCCCCTGCGGCGGAGTACATTTGGATTCCCGACAGCAGCGCAACTGCGATCGCGAGAGCCGCAAGGTTGCGAATCTTCGAAAGGACAACGGCGAGCAGCACGAGATACATGATCGTAGGCCACATCAGCGCTCTCGGAATGAACGCAGGACGGTAGAGGCTGAGCAACAAGAGAAGCGCGGGCTGCCCTACCAAAAGGAAGATCGATAGGGCCCCCCAGGTTGGGCGCTGGCGGTACAGAATCACGAGACCTGCGAGCCCCAACGCCCCCATGAGTGGCTTGGCAAGCCTCGGGTAAGGATAAACACCCAGCCAAATCTGCAGGGGTGAAACATCCAGATCTGCGATCCAGAAGCTCTTCATCATCGTGTCCATCTGGCCCAGTAAAACGGGGACCCACCAAGCG
>JBATTM010000074.1:0-14150 GCA_049670545.1 Polyangiales bacterium | reverse complement strand
GCGCACGTCGTCGACCAGCAGGACTCGGGCGTTCGGCGGAAGCGCGCGACTCGCGAAAGCGCCAAGCATGTTCGAGCGGCGTTCACTGCCCCTGAGGCTCGCCTGCTTCGGAGTGTTCCGGGTGCGTCGAAGAGTGCGCAACCGAAGGGGGACGCCAAGGGAACGCGCCACGGGTTTTGCGAGAAGACCGGCTTGGTCGTACCCTCGTCCCCAGCGTCGACGCCAATGGAGGGGCACCGGCACGACCATGTCGACGCGCCCCGCCCACCGGCATGCGCCCCGCGCCAACGCTGCACCCAGCGGCAACGCGAGGTGACTCTGCCCCTCATACTTGAAACGCCGAATCGCATCAGCGACAGGGCCACCGTACTCGTATGCGGCTGATGGATGCTCGTGAGTCTCGACCAACGATGCGCACGCACGGCAAAACACATCGACGACTCGCGGGACAGAAGCCGTGCACGCGGCACAGCCTGGAGGCGCGACGAGCGTCAACATCTCTTCTACCAGCTCGCCCACCTCAGTGCATCGGCCGGCCAGGCAAAGGGGTTCTTTCTGGCTGGCCGCGATTAACCCTTCGGAAAAGGGGACTGTCCCCTTTAATGGTCGTAGGGCTCGTTTCGGAGGATGGTGAAGGCTCGGTAGATTTGTTCGGCGAGGATGAGACGAGCGAGGCGGTGTGGGAACGTCAGGGCCGATAGCGAGATGCGTAGGTCGGCGGATTTGGAGAGCGTGTCTGGGAGGCCGTAGGCGCCGCCGATGAGGAACACGAGGGTTTGGACCGCGTCGTTCTCGGCGCGCGCGATCTGCGTGGCCAGTTGGCGACTCGAGACCGTGCTCCCTTCGACCTCCAGCGCGATCACCCGCGAGCGATCAGGAATCTTCTTCGAGATCTTCTCGGCCACATCCGCGATGTCGCCATCCTTGATCTCCACCTCTTCGAGCTTCGCGTAGCGACCGATTCGACTGAAGTAGTCGTCGAGGATGGCGCGCAAGCCCCTATCCTTCACCTTCCCAACAGCGATGACGCGAACGCGCACGACGTGAGAACGCTAGGGAAACACGAACCCGTCGTCAGGACGTTGCCCCTCGTACTCGACGCGGTCTGCATCGAGCCAGAGGGCCTCGAGGTCGTAGTACCCGCGGGTATCCTGATGAAAGATGTGCACAACCACGTCCCCGAAATCGAGGAGCACCCAATTGCCCTGTGGCAGCCCTTCCACGCCAGAACACTTGGCTCCGTGCTTGTGCTTGAGATCCCCTTCGATACCTCTTGCGATGGCCGCGACCTGTCGATCGCTTCGCCCGCTCATGATCACGACGAAGTCGGTGTAATCGACCTTGCTTCCAACGTCGATGATTTCGATCCGTGCTGCCTTCTTGTCGAGTGCTGCCTCGGCGATCTTCAGAGCTAGCTCGCGGCCAACCGGACCTTGGCTCGTAGGGGAACTCGATGCTGTGGGGAGTTGCGCGCCTTCTACTTGGTTTGCCAACTACACTTCCTCCTTTTCACTAGTTCCTCACCTGACCTTCGCCCTGCCCCACCCACTTGAGTGTACAGAGCTCGGACAAACCCATCGGCCCATACGCGTGAACCTTGGTGGTGGAAATTCCTATTTCGGCGCCGAGGCCAAGTGCAAAGCCGTCGTTGAATCGCGTTGACGCGTTCACGAGCACGAGGCTCGCGTCGACCTCTCGCACCCAGCGGTCCGCATGCGTGCGGTCTTGCGTGACGATCGCCTCGGTGTGGTTCGAGCCGTGCTTGGCAACATGCTCGAGCGCCCCGTCGAGACCAGCCACGACGCCGACGTTGAGGATGAGGTCGAGATACTCGGTGTCCCAATCGTCCGCGCTCGCCTGAATCGCGCCCTCGAGGTGCGCGGCGGCGCGACTGTCCGCGTGCAGCTCGACTCCTTCGCGCGTCATCGCCGCGCCGAGCTTCGGAAGGAACTCCGCGGCAACGGTCTCATCAACCAGGAGCGTTTCCATCGCATTGCACACGCCAGGGCGTTGCACCTTCGCGTTGAGCGCGATGTCGAGGGCCATGTCTTGGTTTGCGCTCGAGTCGACGAAGACGTGGCACACACCTTTGTAGTGCTGAATGACCGGGACCTTGGCGTGCTCCGCGACGAATCGTATCAACCCTTCTCCGCCTCTCGGTATGACCATGTCGAGGATACCATCAAGACCGATCATCACCAACGTGGCTTGTCGATCGGTCGTGGGGAGAAGCGTGATCGCCTCACGGGGCAAGCCTTCCGCCTCGAGCGCGTCTGTGAAGATCGCCGCGATCGCCTGGTTGCTGTGAAACGCTTCCTTGCCACCACGCAGCAACACGGCGTTCCCGCTCTTCAAGCACAGGGACGCGGCATCGGCGGTGACGTTCGGTCGTGATTCGTAAATGATTCCGATGAGACCCAGCGGCGCGCGCATTTTCGCCACACGAAGGCCATTGTCGAGAACGCGGTCCTCCGCGATGGATCCCACCGGGTCAGGCAGGTCGGCAACCTGCTCGAGCCCCGCGGCGACCCCGTCGAGACGCTTCCGATCGAGCGCAAGGCGATCGAGCATCGCCTTCGAGAGCTTCGTCTCGTGTGCGGCTTCCATGTCCCTCGCGTTCGCCTCGAGGACGCGATCACCGGCGCCCCCGCGAAGGGCGGCTGCAGCACGACGCAAGACCGCGTTCTTCGTGTCAGTGCTCGCCTTGGCGAGTGCACGAGAGGCCTCCTTGGCGCGAACGGCCAAGTCGGTCACCAGTGTCGTGAGCTCATCACCCATAGCCAGCGAACCTAGCACCTTTTCCCGGAAGCGGGAGTGCCCACTAGGCCCGGGTGGCGGTCAACACCATGTCATCTCGGTGCACCACCTCATCGCCCGCATGGTTTCCTATGCGTTCTTCGATTTGCCCGCTGTGGCCTCCGGCCAACTGCACGACCTCCGCCGCACTGTAACGGGCGAGGCCTCGGGCGAACTCTTCCCCGTCTTCGCCGACGACCGACACCGCGTCACCCACACCAAACGCACCGGTCACCGATACGACACCTGCCGGGAGCAAGCTCGAGTGGCGCTGCTCGAGCGCGCGGCGCGCCCCCGCATCGACGACGATTCGACCCTGCGGCTGGAGAGTCTAGGCGATCCAGTGCTTGCGACTCGGAAGCGGCGAACCGTCGGGTAGGAGTAGCGTCCCGACATCATCGCCTCGCATCAACGATGCAAGGAATCCTTCCGACCCGGCCGGCCCAATCACCACCGGCAGGCCATGGTGGGTGGCCCGGCGCGCCGCCTCGACTTTCGACTGCATGCCGCCAAGCCCGAGGTCGTCTTCCGGGGGCTTGATGAACCCTTCGATGTCCGCGACGTTTGCGACCAGAGAGATCCGTTGGTCCTGATCGTCGAGAACCCCCTCCACATCACTGAGGAGGACCAGGAGGTCCGCCCCGACGAGTGTGCAGACCATCGCGGCAAGCTGGTCGTTGTCGCCGAAGCGCAGCTCCTCGATCGACACCGTGTCGTTCTCGTTGATGATGGGCACGACGCCGAGCCTGAGCAGCTCGTCGATCGCGCTACGGGCGTGCAGGTAGCGATCGCGGTCGCTGACTGCATCGTGGGTCAGAAGGACCTGGGCGACGTGGATGCCCAATGATGCAAACGCATCTTCGTACGCCCGCATGAGAAGCGACTGACCGGTAGCCGCGGCGGCCTGGAGCTGCGCGACCTTCTTCGGCCGCTCGCTGAACCCCAGGCGCTCGCGCCCGACCGCAACCGCGCCCGAAGACACGAGGACGACCTTTCGCCCTTCGCCCACCTGCGTCGCCACCTGCTTCGCAACGTGCGCGAACCGACCCCCGTCCGCACAGAGCGCACGGCTTCCGATCTTCACCACGATTCGCTTGCAATCGCGAAGTGCGGCCCGCGTTTGGTCTCCGGTCATGTCTGCCCCTGGATCGCATCCTCGGCACCATCCTGCAAGCCGTGCCGGCCGGGGTGCAAAGAACCCGACGCCGCCTCGTGCCGCTGCTAGCATTCCTCCATGCTCGCGTCGGAGATTCCACGCTGGTTCCTATGGATCGCTGCCTTCGCGTGGGGCGCGGCGTGGGGGAGCTTCTTCAACGTTGCGATCTATCGATGGCCGCGCGGCATGTCGGTCGTACGTCCCCCAAGCCACTGCCCCGGATGCGAGGTTCCGATCCGAGCCTGGCAGAACGTTCCGATCCTCGGATGGCTGGCACTCCGTGGGAAGGCCGCCTGTTGCGGCACTGGGATCTCCGCCCGCTACCCCGCTATCGAGTTGCTCTCTGCTGTCCTGTGTGTCGCCATCGCGCAGATCTGGATCGGGCGTGCTGCCCCTGACGCGCTCCTGCTCGATGCCACGATCGAGGCACTGCTGTACTTCGTGTTCGCGGGCGGCCTTTTGATCGTGACGTTTGTCGACCTCGAGTGGATGGAGATCCCCGATGAGGTCAGCCTCCCGTGCGCAGCTCTCGGTTTATTGTCAGCGCCATTCCGTGACGAGCCGGGTGTGTGGTCCGCCGCTGTCGGGGCCGGAGCTGCGTACCTGGTCATTCAGGTCGTGTTCGTCTGGGGGTATGAGAACATCGCTGGGCGCCGCGGAATGGGCGAAGGCGACTCGAAACTCTTGCTCATGATCGGCGCGTTCCTCGGATGGAAAGGCGCCCTCTTCAGCGTCGTGGCCGGCTCGCTTCAGGGCTTGGTCTACGCGGCACTGTCCCTGCTCGGAGGTCGCAAGCTGGCACCTGCCGTCGAGACCCGGGTGATCGAAGGCGAGGTCATCGAAGCGCCGCCCGAGCATGAGCCTGCGCGCCTCGGACAGCTCAAGATGCCCTTCGGGCCGTTTCTCGCCCTTGCCGCGCTCGAGTACCTCCTCGCGGGAGACGCGATTCTCTCGTGGTACTTCGATCTACTGCGCTAAACGGTCAGCGCCGGTAGCCGCCGCCACCACCACCGCCGCCGCCACCGCCACCCTGCCGCTCGCGCGCAAGGTCGACGCGGATGGTGCGACCATCCAGTGTGGCGCCGTCCATCGAATCGCGCGCCGAGGAAGCAGCTTCCTCCGTGGTGAACGTCACGAAGCCGAAGCCTCGGGAACGACCGGTTTCGCGATCGGTCACGACCTTGGCATCCACAACCTCACCAAAAGGGGTGAAGGCCTCCTGGAGGTCTTCGGTCGTCGTGGCCCACGCGAGCCCCCCGCAGAACAGTCTCTTACTCATGGTCTACTACTTTCACCTGTGCGCGCTCACCCTCGAGCCAGCGCGCTTCAACTCCGTCTTCGCCGGTTCCCCAGCTTCGTTCGATTGTACCGATTCGGATCTATCCTACAAGGTGGGCCTGCACGTCGAGCCCATTCTTTCAGCGTGTCGAATCATACGAACCAAATCCCTGAAATGCCTTAGGTTCTCGCCAGGCAACCGCCAACGTCGGAGCTGCCGCGTTCGCGCGTCGCAGGTTTTTCGTGCGGTGGATTCGTCACGGTCTGCACTGTAGAGTCACCTCGCCCATGGCTTCCGAGTTCGTTCATCTCCACGTTCACAGCGAGTTTTCGATGTTGGATGGGGCGATCCGGATCCCAGAATTGGTCGAGCATGTGGGCCGCATGGGGATGCCCGCGGTGGCACTCACGGACAACGGCAACATGTTTGGTGCGGTCCAGCATGTCCGCGCGTGTGAGGCGAACGGCGTGAAGCCGATTCTCGGGTGTGAGGTCAACTTCACGGCCGGCGATCGAACAGACCCACAGAACCGCGAGCACTCGCACTTGCTGCTTCTGGCCAGCTCACAGGAAGGCTACCAGAACCTGGTTCGACTGGTGAGTGCCGGCTGGGTCGACGGCATGACGTCCCACGACCAGCCGCGAATCGACTTCGAGGTCCTTCGCAGGCATCGCGAAGGTGTGGTGGGGTTGAGCGCGTGCATGGGGGGCTTCCTCGCGCAAGAGATTCTGCACAAGGGGCCCGAGGTGGGACGCGACGCGATGGCCGCGCTGCGTGACTCGTTCGATCCAGGGCACTTCTTCGTGGAGCTCCAGGACCACGGCTTTCCGGAGAATCGTCCGCTCAACCAGGTCCTCACGTCCCTCGCGGAAGAGCTGGCGCTCCCTTTGGTAGCGACGAACGATTGCCACTACCTCGAGCGAAGCGCGGCACACGCCCAACTGGTGCTTCAGTGCATCGGCGCCGGGCGAAGTGTCCGAGAGATGGAAGCGGTGCACCATCACTCCTCCGAGCTGTACCTCAAGACGCCTGAGCAGATGCACAACTTGTTCGCCCATGCCCCCGAAGCCGTGAAGAACACGCTTCGCATCGCGGAGATGTGCGCAGGAAACGCGACGCCACTGGCGGACCCTCGGCTCCCGCGTTTCGAGGTTCCCGGAGACGGGAGCGAGGAAGACTATTTACGCGCGCTCTCGGTCGCCGGGCTCGCGCGTAGGCACCAAGAAATGCGCGCGCGCAACGAGTCGTTCGAAGACCATGTCTACCACAGCAGGCTCGAACTCGAGCTCGAGGTGATCCTCAAGATGGGGTTCGCCGGCTACTTTCTCATCGTCCAGGATTTCATCAACTGGGCCAAAGACCACGGCGTTCCCGTAGGGCCAGGCCGAGGTTCGGGAGCTGGATCGTTGGTCGCATGGGTCCTGCGCATCACAGATCTCAACCCGATCACCCACGGGCTTCTGTTCGAGCGATTCCTGAATCCCGAACGCGTATCCATGCCCGACTTCGATATCGATTTCTGCATGGACCAGCGAGATCGGGTCATCCAGTACGTACGAGACAAGTACGGGGCTCACAGCGTCGGACAAATCGCGACGTTTCACCAGCTCAAGAGCCGAAGCGTGGTTCGCGACGTGGGTCGCGTCATGGGAATGACTCCAGGCGAGGCGGGGCTGCTCGCCACGCTGATTCCAGAGCCGGTTCAGGGAAAGAGCGTGCCGATCGGTGACGCACTCGACCAAGAAGCGCGTCTCAGGTCCGCGTACGAGCAAGACGATCAGGCGCGCGAGTTACTCGACACTGCGCAGGCCCTCGAGAACCTCACCCGGCACGCCGGCATGCATGCCGCTGGAGTCGTGATCAGCGAAGGCCCGATCTGGGACCACGTCCCGGTATTCTGCCCAGAGCCTGACGTCTACGTGACGCAGTATCACAAGGACGATGTCGAGGCGGCAGGCCTCGTCAAGTTCGATTTCCTCGGGCTCCGAACACTCACCGTCATCGACATCGCTACCCGTCTCATCGACAGGCGGCCAGACCGCAAGGGGACCTCGTTCAAGATCGAAGAGATCCCGATGGACGACCCGGCGGCATACGCACTGCTGCAGTCGGGCGAAACCACCAATGTGTTCCAGCTCGAGTCGAGCGGGATGCAGAGCCTCTTCAAACAGCTCCGTCCCGATCGTTTCGACGACATCGTCGCCGCCGTCGCCCTCTATCGCCCCGGGCCGATGGGTGCCGCCATGGACAAAGACTTCGTCCACAGAAAGCATGGCCGCGCCAAAGTGTCGTATCCGGATCCGTGCCTCGAAGAAATCCTCTCAGAGACCCGCGGCGTCATCGTGTACCAAGAGCAGGTCATGCAGATCGCGCAAGTGATGGCGGGCTACTCGCTGGGCGGCGCCGACTTGCTGCGGCGCGCCATGGGCAAGAAGAAGGCCTCCGAGATGGACAAGCAGAAGACCGTGTTCATCGATGGCGCGGTCGAACGTGGGCACACGCGTGAGAAGGCCGAGGAGGTCTTCGACCTCATGGCGTACTTCGCGGGATATGGCTTCAACAAGAGCCACTCTGCGGCGTATGCGTTGATCACGTACCAGACGGCATATCTGAAGACGCACTACCCGGTCGAGTTCACGTGCGCCACGCTGACCGCAGACAAAGAGAAGATCGACCGTGTCGTGCGAACGGTCGCAGAAGCACGCGCCATGGGGATCACCGTGATGCCACCGGACGTCAACGAGTCGGAGATTGATTTCACGGTCGTCTACACACCAAAGGACGCGCAAGACGTGGCGCGGCTCCGTCACAAACCCGTATGCCACGATGGGCGCGTTCACGATCCGATGGGCCCGAAGATTCGCTTTGGCCTCGGGGCGATCAAAGGCGTGGGCACATCCGCGCTCGACGCGATCCTCGAGGCACGCCAGGCAGATCCCGAAGAAGATGGGGAGCTCGCCGAACGCCCCTTCGTCGACCTGTTTGATTTCGGGTCGCGCGTGGATCTGCGGCGCGTGAACAAGAGCGTGATCGAGGCTCTCGTCCAATGCGGCGCCTTCGACACCGTACACGATGCGATCAACGCTCATCGCGCACAAGCGTTCCTTGCCATCGAGCAGGCGATCGAGAGAGGAAAGCGCATCCAGGCCGAACGATCGAGCGGTCAGGAGAGCTTGTTCGGGCTGATGACCGAAGACGACGAGACGCAAGCGTACGAGCACCCCGGCGGAAGCTTCCCCGTGCTCGACGCCTGGGACTCGCGCGACCAGCTCTCGCGCGAGAAGGCAACGCTCGGGTTCTACGTGTCCGGACATCCCCTCGATCGGTACCAAGGAGAGTTGCGCCGTTTTGCGGACGCCACGACCGACAGCATCAGCCAACTCAAAGCGTCGCGTCAGGTGACGGTCGGAGGCACGGTCGAGGGCTACCGCGAACGGCGCACCAAGATGGGACACACCATGGCGTTCTTCCACGTCGAGGATGCGCTTGGCCGGGTGGAAGTCATCGTTCGCCCAAGACCACTCGAGAAGGCAGGGCTTCGCGAGGCGCTCCAGTCGGGTGAGCCGGTTCTCATCGCAGGCCGCGTCAAACACGAACAGGATCGCAACGACGACAGTGCCCCAACAGAACCGAAGATCCTCCTCGACAGTGCCACCCTGCTGAGCGACGCCCTTCAGCAACGCACCAAGGCAGTCACGGTTCGGCTCGCGGTGGATGCGGTAGACCGCGACAAGCTGGACTCACTTCGCGCCGCCCTCGAGAAGTACCCAGGTGCTTGCCCGGTGTCACTCGAGCTTGCGTCGGCTGGGGGCTGGCGGGTCGACCTCTCCGAAACCGGCCTCTACGTCGACCCAAGCGACGGACTCCTCACCGCACTCGAACGCCTCTTCGGTGGAAAAGTCTGCGAGCTCCACTAAGAAAAGGGGACTGTCCCCTTTTACTTGGGGTTAATTTTGGAGGGTGCTGGTGGTGGCGGGTGAGCCGGAGTCGGAGGCGGAGTTGATCACGCGGGCGCGGGCGCTTGCGGGGGTTACCCTTGGCGAGCTCGGGGTCCAGCTTGGCATTGAGGTGCCTGAGAGTGCCGCGCGCGCGAAGGGGCTCGCCGGGCAGATGCTCGAGAAGGCGTTGGGGGCTACCGCAGCTTCGCGCGCCGAACCAGATTTCATGGGCCTCGGAATCGAGCTCAAGACCATTCCCCTCGATGCGGAAGGCACACCCAAGGAGTCGACCTTCGTCTGTTCGATCTCACTCCCTGCGATGGTGGACACCGACTGGGAGGACAGCATCGTCTGCAAGAAGCTTGCGAAGGTGTTGTTCGTGCCGGTCGAGGCGGCGTCGGCGACGCCCTTGTACGATCGCCGTGTCGGCCGCGCCTACCTCTGGGTGCCCACGCCCGATGAGGAAGCGCAGCTGCGGAAGGACTGGGAAGTCCTCGCGAACATGATTGCCCAGGGCGAGGTGGAAGCGATCACAGGTCACCTGGGGAAGGTCCTACAGGTTCGCCCGAAAGCGGCGAGCGGGCGGAGTCGTCGCCGCGCACCGGACGAGGACGGTGCCGTTCAATGGACGATGCCGAGGGGCTTCTACCTTCGTCCTTCGTTCACGAGGCAGATCTTGGCGCGACTTCGGTCGTAGCCGCACTGCCATGAGCGTTCGCGGTTGCCGACGGCATGTCGTACACCCGGCAAATGTCGTCCCAGATCGTCGGCCCCGATACGATGCGATTCGGGCCCACGTAGGGAGAGGTCGCGAGCATCGCGCCGCCGATCACCGCGCGCAACGGCAACAACGCCCATTTCTGGGTTCGGTGCCGCTGTTTGAGTTCGGTCATGTATGCCTCTCGGGTCACCCGCTGGAAGCCCAGAACCTTCTCGCTCTCGTCGGTGTCCATCCAACACTCGTAGAACCAACCGTCGCTGGCGTTCGGATTGGTTGGGCGCCGAAATGCGCGTTCACTCGGGGTGGGCAACCCCACGGCGCCGAACACATCGCGGCGCAGCTGACGCGCGGCAACCCTCCACGACGAGTCACCTCCGATCAACAACGTGTAGCCGTCGGGCTCTTTGGCGGCCGCTGACCCTACCGCCCGAGCCACGTCTCGAACGTCGACACCGTGCTCAGGCTGATCGAGCGATACCATGAACACGAACGGCCGATAGCTTGCGTGCTTCGGAATGAGGTCTTCCGTCCCGAGAACGGCCCCGAGTCGAAGGGAACACTGTCGAAGTTTCGACTCTCGGAGCCAGGTCTCCACCGTGAGTTTCTGCGCACCGTAGTTGTCGCGCGGCCGGCAGACATCGGTCGCGCACCGAATCGGATCCGTCGGGCTTGCGGGCCCGAACGCAGCGCAACTCGACACGAACACAAAGAACGCGGACGGCACATGGCGCTCGGTGGCATCGATGAGGTGCCGGGCCGCGCCGAGATTGACCGCGTCGGCGAGCTCGGGGTCGGCATACGCGATCGGCGCGACGACCGCGGCCGCATGCACCACCACGTCCGGTCGAACGAAAGACACCATCCGATGCACTGCGTCCGCATCGGTGAGATCACACCGGTGGAAGCGAACCCCACCTGGGATGCCATCGAGTCCCAGGTCTGACGCAACCACTTCGAAGCCCCTTCGCGTCAGTTCGCGAACGACGTGCTTTCCAACCTTGCCGGCGGCCCCGGTCAAGAGCACCCGCTTCATGGACGTTGTCCGGGGCTGAGGCCCACGTGCATGGCTTGGCCGAGCGTCCGGTCGGCGGACGGCGAGAGCAGTCGAAGCAGGCCACTCTGGTGGGCACTGATGACGGTTCGCATGAGAAGGGTCTTCGGCTGAAGAGTCACGCGGCTTCGATGGAGTCGCACGGATGCGATGCGCCACCCGTCCCGCGTTTGCTCGTAGACGTCCTCGTAGAAGCCCGCGCCCTCGAGCAGGTACAGCGGAGATTCGACCCGATCCTTCATGCGCCACACGATGCGCACACGGCCGGGGCCGTCCTCACGCAGCTCTGGATCCCGTACTTGATGAAGCGTCGTGGCCCGTCGGAGCTGCCCCATGAGAAACGCCCGTATCCGCGCGCGGCCGACGATGGCCGCGTCCCGCGATGGCCCGATCTGCATGGTGGCGTTCGGCAGGAACAAGGCAGCCCAACCATCCCAATCCTTGCAATCCAGCAGACGACAGTATCGCGACTTCACGTCGACGACGTTCTCGAGGACTTCAGTCGTGCCGTCCCAGACGGCGGGTGGGTACGATTCGCGAGGCAAATGACGGGCTCAAACGGGAAAAGGACGTGACCTTCCCCCTAGAAGCAGGATAATTGGCCGGCGCACATCTGGTCAACTCGCCGGCCGTCCGTCACGCGCCATGCAGCGCACTCGTCGTTCGCGCTGCCGCGACCCCGTAGCACTCAGTCGGCACCGAGCTTGGTCTTGATGTTCGATAGGCGTTGCTTGATGTCGCCGCCCAGGGCCTTCAGCTCCTCGCCCAACTCATCCGCCCTTGCGTCGAATCGCCGCTCGAAATCTTGGAGACGTGGTTGCACGTCTTCCCAGGCGTCCTTCGCATCCATGCCTGCCAAGTGCAGCTTGACCCGGATCTCGTCGGCCATTCTCTTCAGATCGTCACGAGTGTCTTGAAGGTCTTGCTTCAGTGATTTGTCTGCCTCTTCTGCGGTCATCAGTCCTCCTCAGACTATCTGTCACCCTCACGGTGCATTGACCGTGCCAGCAATCCGGAGCGCGCAATGCCGCCATGGGCGAGATCTCTCGTGCAGTCTCTTCGTCCCCGCGACTCGAAACGCAGATTGCGCGCCAGAACGCGGCGATATCTCGGGTACGCTTCTTGCTGTAACCGCCGGTGTGCAATCGAGCAGGATCAAGATCCGACGCGGCCTCGACATCCCGATGACTGGGGTCCCAGCAATGCAGATCGACGATGGCAACCCCATCGGATGGGTCGGGATCGTGGCAGCCGATTACCCCGTGTTGCAGGCCAAGCTCGTCGTCGATGTGGGCAGCCGAGTAGGCCTTGGGCAATGCCTCTTCGTGGACCGCCGGTACCCAGAGGTTCAGTTTGTCTCTCCCGGAGCGGGCGAGGTGGTCGCCGTCCATCGGGGCGCTCGACGTGTGGTGCAAACGGTCGTCGTCCGTCTCGACGGCGAGGAAGAGAAAACCTTCGAGGCATACGAGCGGAAGGCGTTGGCAACGCTCGACCACGAGACTGTCCGCCAACAACTCCTCGTGTCCGGTCTGTGGCCGGCTCTTCGAACCCGACCTTTCAGCGATATACCCGACCCCTCATCCCGACCCCATTCGATCTTCGTCACTGCGATCGATACGAACCCCCTCGCCGGCGATCCCCAAGTCATCATCAGCGCACGCGCACAGGCCTTCGCTGATGGTGTCGCCCTCCTCAGCCGGCTCACCGACGGCGCAGTTCATGTCTGTATGGCGCCCGGCACCCCTCTCCCACTCCCTGACATCGAATCGGTGAAGGCAACCGAGTTCTCGGGACCTCATCCCGCCGGCCTTCCCGGCACCCACATTCATTTCCTCGACCCAGTCAGCGACACGAGAACGGCATGGCATGTCAACTACCAGGACGTCATCGGGATCGGGGCACTGTTCACATCCGGTCGGATCTCTACCGAGCGAGTCGTCGCGCTCGCCGGCCCGCCCGTCCGGCGGCCGCGCCTCGTGCGAACCCGAGTGGGCGCGAGCACCGAGGACATGCTTCTCGGTGAACTCGAGTCGGGCGAGTGTCGGGTGATCTCGGGTTCGGTGCTCGCGGGTCGTCGAGCGGCGGGACATGCGCGATACCTCGGGCCCCACGACCTGCAAGTCACAATCCTCTGCGAGGATCGTAGCCGCCATTTCCTCGACTGGCTCTCCCCTGGGTTCGACAAGTACTCTGCGATCAACGCGTTCACCTCGAGTCTTCGATCTCGAGACCACCGCTATTCGCTCACGACATCGCAGCACGGCAGCCCTCGCGCCATGGTGCCGATCGGCAGCTTCGAGAGGGTCATGCCGCTCGACATACTGCCGACGCCGCTCCTGAAGGCGTTGATCGTTCGCGACACCGAGACCGCCCGGGCGCTGGGCTGCCTGGAGCTTGCGGAAGAAGATCTCGCACTGTGCTCGTTCGTCTGTTGCAGCAAGTACGAGTACGGCTCCTTTCTTCGCCACACTCTCGACACCATCGGGGGAGAGTCCTGATGCGGTCGCTGCGCACACTCCTCAACAAGGTCGGGCCCCACTTCTCGAAGGGCGGGCGACTCGAGAGCTACGGAGCGATCTACGAGATGCTCGACACGCTCTTCTATTCTCCGCCCGACGTCGCGCGACACGCGCCGCACGCACGAGACGCCATCGATCTGAAGAGAGTCATGGGGCTGGTGGTCATCGCGGTTCTTCCATGTGCGGTTGTGGGGATGTGGGGCACTGGTTACCAGGCAAACCTAGCGCTCGAAGGGATCGGAGCCTCCGCAGCGAGCGGATGGCAGGAGCAGGCACTCACGTTCTTTGGGTTCGCGATCGACCCGGCGAGCATCGGGTCTGACGTCGTGCACGGGCTTCTCTGCTTCCTTCCGATCTATGCCGTCACGATACTCGCCGGCGGCTTCTGGGAGATTCTCTTCGCCGGGGTTCGAAACCACGAGATCAACGAAGGGTTCTTCGTCACGTCGATCTTGTACGCCCTGATCCTTCCCGCCACGACCCCGCTGTGGCAGGTGGCCTTGGGGATCTCCTTCGGGGTCGTGATCGCCAAGGAAGTCTTCGGGGGTACCGGAAAGAACTTCATGAACCCCGCGCTCGCTGGGCGCGCGTTTCTGTATTTCGCGTACCCGGCAGACATGTCGGGCGACGCGGTATGGGTCCCCCCTGTCGACGTGGTTACCGGCGCGACGCCGCTCGCCATCGGGGCCG
>JBATTM010000073.1:0-1831 GCA_049670545.1 Polyangiales bacterium | reverse complement strand
CAACTAATGGGCTCGAGCTCGTTCGCGCCATCGCTCTCCGGGAACTGCAGACGAATGACGCCAGCGCCACCCTCCTGGGTGCCGGGAACGCACGCGGGATGCCCTCCCCGGGCTTCGGTCCACCGTCGAATGGTATCGTGATCTTGCGTTGTTCTGGAAATGCCTGACAAAATTTCTCCTTTCAACAAGAAGTAATAAGCAACTTGCACGCCAGCGTCGACGAGCGGCGAAAACGGGTGAGCGTGCGGCCTCGCGTGAGACATTTCGCCACAACGGGGCGAAACAACACACCGAGTTCGCCCCATAGCTGAGGATTCTTGGCATATTTCCTGCGTCGCTGATGTGTCCATGAAGCGATTGATACTGAACACGTTGATCATCGCGGTTGCCACCGGGTACGCACCTGACACCGCTGCCACCTCTGAAGAACTCGCTCGCCCGCTCGCGAATGCGACGTGCGCGACGGTACGAAGTGAGGCCCGACAGAGCGCGTACGGGTATGAGCATGTGGTGTACGTGCGAAACACCTGCGAAGTGACCGTAGACTGCAAGGTGTCCACGAACCTAGACCGGCGACCTCGTCACCGCATCGTCGTGCCTCCGAATGAGGAAAAGGGGGTGGTGACGCGGACTCACGCAACCCGGCGCGCTTTCACCCCCCGAGTCTCTTGCACGCCGCGGACCCGGGTCGCGCTTTACGACGGGGATTCCATCGGCTGCGAACCACGTGGCGTGGGCACTTCCTCCGCCTGGGCGCGCGCGAGCGACTCGAGGTCGGCAACGATCGCCTGAAGTTGCGCGGCGAACGCCACTCGCTCTGCTTTCAACTCGTGACCATGACCGGACAGGAGTCCGTGGTGGTCTGCTAGCTTGAGCGCATTGCGGAAGAGTTCGAGCGTGACCGATTCTGCGCTGTGGAGCTGACCTTGGAGGACCCGCTGCCGGCCGTAGCCAAGTGACCGCTCGAGCAGCCTTTCGCGGTCGACCCTCGTGTCCGATGGCCAGCGGGCGAGTTCGGCTGCCAGGACGCTGTAGGCGTCGAAGAAGGGCCGCAACACCAGGTGGGCGAGATGAGGGCGGGCGCGTTTGAACCACAGCTCGAGACGAGCACTGGTGACCACAGGATCCGGTGCCTTGCGCTTGGTCCACTCGGGATCGATGAGATTGATCTCATCTTCGAGCTCATCCTCGAAGTCGCGGCGCGGCGCGAAGAAGAATTCAAACTTCAACAGCTGCCGCAGCGACGTGGCGTGGTTCCAGACCGCTTCTCGGAGTGCGCACGAGTCGTGTTCTCGCGCCATGAACATCGCGAGCTCCGCGATGGCCCGATTGACGACCAGGTGGATCAACGTGTTGCGGTAGAACGCCGCAACGAGGTGCTGGTCGGGGGCGATACTCCACACGGCGTGATGCCCGCCGTCGAACCGCTCGAGCACGCCAGATGCCGTCAGCTTGTTCAACGCGGCGACGACCCACCCTGGGTCTTGTGATTGGACGGACAGCGCGTGCGGTACGGTAGGGTGCACCTCGAGGTAATCTAGGATCGGCTTCAAGAGCTCTCTCGTCTCCTCCAACGAGAGAGCGCGCTCCGCGCCGAGTAGCGCGAGCGTCACGATGGCGGTCGGCACTGCGGGCGTCGCTCGATTGATTCGGTGACACACCTCGAGGGCAACGCGTTCGACCTGCTTTCCGTTGGTACGTGGATCGCGATCGAGCTCGTCGAGCCGCGCGCGCATGTCGATCGGGTCACCGAAGTCGATGTGGACGACGGTACTTCGGCTCTCCTGGCCGCGTGCGAATCGGAGTAGCCAACGCAAGCCTTCCGCTTGCT
>JBATTM010000072.1:0-4777 GCA_049670545.1 Polyangiales bacterium | reverse complement strand
GTCACGCCCTACGCGTACGCTGACAACGCACCGACGTTCTTGGTCGACCCGACCGGGCATTCGGCGCAGGACATGGACATTTGGGTCATGATTGGATACGGCGGACTCGTGTTGGTCGGGTCGATGTTCACATCAGGTATCGTTACGGCGGTGGTCATGGGGGTCGCGTCAGTCGCCTACGCAACCTACATGGCGTACCGCGCCTATCAGGCCTTTTCCGACGGCGACTACGTGACGGGGTCGATCTACGTGGTCGAGGCCCTCCTCGGGCTCACTGCCGCGTATGCAAGCTTCAGGATCGGGAGAGCGTTTCGGAGCGCTATGTTGCGGCAGCGCCAAGCGGGATCCCCGACTCTGAACAAAAAAAACTATTGGTTCCAGAAGAAGTTGCCGTTCGAGAAAAAGACGGATCACTGGAGGAACTATAAAGGTAATACGGAGGGTATGAGGGCAAAAGGGAGCAATTTCTCGGAGCACCAAAGTGTACAATGGAGGTACGACACCGGGGTGAGGCGGTACGCAATGACATGGCTTGGCGCGGTCAAGAGTCCCGGAAACCTTGAGCACGTAAGAGCCAGGGTCTACTTAGGGGTAGCCGCGGCGAGGTTCTCCTACCGACTCGGCCTCATCGGATACAACCAGCGTGATTGGATCGTGTCCGAGGCGAGTGCCTTGTAGGAACGGCGCGAAAATCGCCGATCGCAGGAGATCGCGAGACCCGGGGGCCGGATTGCTGTTCCGACAGCGCACCGGCCGCCGTGGTCTCTTCGCTGCGCGCCTCTGAATAGTACAGCTCCGATGCTCATCCGACTCATGAAGCGACGTTCCGGTTGGTTTGATGTTGCAGGCCGGCAAAGCGTGGCTCGCAGCGTCGGCTCGCGGCCAAGCATCTTTGCTGCGCGTCGCGGCGAGCCTGCCGATAGGCTCGGGCCTAGAGAACGAACAGTGCGTATTGACGACGAGGGTTGCACTCACGTAGTGTCGACCCCTGCCACTCGCCTGGCACGTTGTGAGTGATTCGGTCGTCCGATGATCGCTCGCGCAATACGGAAAATGGAGAACCTCATGTGTTGTCTACAGACGAAGACTTTTCTCGTGCTATCCGCTCTTGTGGCCAGCGTGTTCGGCTCCGACGCCCCCGTGGGTGCGCAACCTTTCGGTTACGAACGCTACGCGGTGTTTCCCGGGGATGCGGGGTCGAGTCTCGCCAGGGGAATCAGCGACCGATGTGACGTCACTGGTGCGATCGTCGACGCGTCGGGAGTCAGTCACGGCTTTCTTTTCGACGGTCGCACCGGGAGCCTCCTAGACGTCGAGGGTCCGGAGGGGACTGTGGGCACCACCTCTCTTTCCGTCAACAACCGAGGCCAGGTGATGGCCGTCGCTGATCTGAGCGATGGCGGGTTTGCTTACTTTACCTGGTTTCGAGGTACGCCGACGACGGTGGCGATCCCGGGTGGAGCCGAGTTCTTGTTCGCAGGGCCGTTCAACGAACGCGGTTCATTTCCGGCACTTGCCTTCGAGAGTGGATTCGTAAATGCGCGAGCGTGGCTTTTTTCCGGAGCTTCGTCTGATCCGTTGGAGCTGCGCGCGCTTCCCGGCTTCTCGAACATCGGCGCGGTGCAGGTGAACAACCGTGGTCAGATCGTGGGATTCGCGGGCAACGCGGCCGACACGATCGAGCACGCGGTTCTCTGGAGAAACTTCCGCGCAGACCCGATCGACCTAGGTCCAATCAGCGTCGACTTCGACCTACTCTTCTTGACCGACCACGGTATGATTGCCTCTGCTGCCAACGGCAATGGCCAACAAGCAGGGGGCCTCGTGTGCTTCTGGAATGCGAATCACCGAGATCCGGCGGCCACTCGAAAGTGCTACCCAGGGCCTGAGGACAGTCACGAAGTCCGTGGCTTGGCCGACACCCCGGGAGGTGGAGCGATGGCGGTCGCCCTTGCCCAAGATCAGGAAGGTAAGTTCTTGAGCTTTCTGATGGACCAAGATGGACACGTGGAAGTTCTTTCGCGTCCCGCGGGGGGTCAGGCGCTCGCCGAAGGCATCAATCGGTCGCTCAGCGTTGCCGGTATTTCGATCGAGGCGAACAGCGATCAGACGAAAGCCATCGTGTGGATTCCCGCAGGCCAACACCACGGTCCGCGGTGCAAGCCGAGGCAGTGGTAGCGAGCGCCCACTAGAACCTATTTCAGAACCGCCTCGGTCGGCTCTCGGCTGAGGTGACGCAGTCTGCGCCCATCCCCTCACGCTCGAAAATGCGCTTGCATTTCCTCCGCTCGCGGACGGGACATCCCACGCCGCCTCAGCCGAGATCCTCGGTCGCCGGTTTTGAAGTAGGTTCTAGTCAGGCACCGAGAAAGCTGCGAGTGGGGTGCCCCAAAGGCTGCGCGCATCGGCCTACCCCGAGTGACCCGGACTCCTCGAGACTCGCGACCGCGCGCCTTTCGAGCGCAACAGCACCCTGCGTACGCGACACGTCGATCGCTCGTCGAAAGCACTGCTCCGCCGCTTGTTTGCGGCCCTCGACCCCGGAAGCGAGCCACAGCTCGCCCCTGAGTCGGTGTGCCTCTGCATCCAACCAATGGAGTCTGCGCTCCCGGCCCGCGTCTTCGATACAGTCCAATATGGTCACGCCCTCATCGACTCTTCCAAGATGGACGCAGATATCAGCGTACGAGATACAGGAGAGCACCCGTACCGACCCGGTCGCTATCTGTTTCCGTGTCTCAGGTACGCCGACGACCTGCTTGGCTGCTCTCGCATCCCCACACCGAAGGAGGATCCACGCCTCCGCGATGCGAAGGGCCGACTCGATAGAGAGATGATGCGCACGCGCGATTGTGACGGCGTGCGTAACCTCGTCTCTCGCAACGTCGAAACGCCCATCCCACGCCGCGAGGTAGGCTGCGGTTCCGTGAGCCAGGGCTCTCGCGTACGGATGTCGCCGGTCGCCCGCTTCGGCGTATGACTCGATCATGAGCCGGGCCTCTTCCGACCGCCCAACGAGCCAATAGTGAAATGCGAACGCAAACCGCGCTCCGGACACGTTTGGAAGGCCCAGATCCTCGAACGGTTTCCCAGCCTCTGTGCCCGTCAGCTCCATGAGGTGATCGTAGTGCGTTGCTGCACGACGTTGATCTCCCATGAGCCCGAGCGAGACGGCGCGCGAAAAGAGCCCCCAGCACCACATAAGGAGGTTGTCTTGTGTCGACGCGAAACGGAGAGCGCGTATGCTGATTTGGTTGGCGGCCGCTGCCTCCTCGAGGAAAGAGTAGAAGCGCCACAGTTTCGCGAACCACGCAAAGCTCTCTGTCGTTACGGGAAGCGTTGCGGCGAGCGCGGCGAGGCTTGAAATGTCGCGGGCGCTGTTTCGGGGATGCCCGTCCGAAGTATACAACTTCGACCTCGCGAGCATGAGACGTACCTTCGCTTCTTGCTGTTTGCCGTTCGGCCGCTCCTCGAGCACCTCAAGATGCTTGATCGCAGCCTCTAAATGCGTGACGGCCTCCTCCATCGCGAACCGATCTCGAGCCGACTTCGCCGCAAGAACACGGAAATCGAATGCGCTCGAAAAATCGGAGCCTCGCTCGAAATGATCCGCTATTTCGCCAGCAATGCGAGAAGGGACGGTCTTGTACGCCTCGGACAATTTCTGTGCGACGGCCCGATGCATTTTTCTTTTGGTCGCGGGAGCGATCCGCTCGCTCACAAGCTGCTGAAGCAAGCCATGGTGAAATCGATACTGAATGACCGACCTCCCGTCCGGCCATTGCTCCTCGCCTTGATCGGCATCGAAGATCGAGTGACGTATCGACAGGCGGTGACACGTGGCCTCTACCCGCTCGACGAAGCCGTCGTCGTCATCGCCCAGCGCGGCGGCGATCAGAGGAGCTGAAAACGTAAAGCCGACGATGCTTGCAGCCGACACGATGTCCTTTTCCTCGTCGCTCAGTGCGGCGATCCGCGCATCCAGAAGTTCGAGAACCGAACCCGAAAGCTCGATCTTGGGGTGCGAGGTAACTGCGGACCGGAGTGGATGCTCGGAGTCGAGCAACACGTCCGCGAGCAGTTTTAGAAGCAGTGGGTCGCCACCGGTCGCCCGGTGCGCATGCAGCGCCACTTTTTCGGGTAGGTCCGGCCGGCGAAAACGCCCGTAGAGGTAGTTTCGGCTGTCTTGGTGTGAGAAAGAAGTGAGTCGGATGTAGCGACATCGTGCCCCGGCTTCGAGCTCCCTTCCCAAGCCCCCGATCTGACTCACGGTTTTCACCGCTTGCGAAGGCCGAAACGTGGCGATGACGAGGACTTTGGCCTCTTGCTTTCGTTCTGCGAGCCGCTGCACGAGGCCGAGCGTCTTGGCGTCCGCCCAGTGCAGATCTTCAAGCACGAGGACCAAGGTCCTTTCGGCCGCGAAGCTCTCCACCGCGATGGCAAACTCCTCAATCATCGGTGAAGCTTGTCCCAAGATCCACGGCGCACGTCGCTGGTTCACGGTGCCGTCGTGCCTGGGCTCGGCTAGAACGTGGGGCGCCCAATGCGGAGCATGACGAAGCAGCGCCGCGTGCCAGGCGACAGGAGCACATCTAGAGAGCACATCGATGACATCAAAGATCGGTGAGAACGGATCGTTTACGCCATGCCGGTCCTTGCACCGGCCAAAGGCCACATTCGCGTCAACGCAGGTTGTCTTCGCAAAGTGCTCGACGAGGCGCGATTTTCCTATTCCCGCACCGCCTTTGACCAGGACGACACTTCGTCGTCCTTCACA
>JBATTM010000071.1:0-4630 GCA_049670545.1 Polyangiales bacterium | reverse complement strand
CTTACCCAACCACACAAAGCGGACAGTCCCCTTTTCGCGGGGGTTAATTTTTTTGATGCCGGCTTTTGACATCCCGTTCTTTGGCACGCTCATCCTTTGCCTGATCTTGGTGAGCGCGACGTACACGATGGCGATGGCGATGGGTGCCGGCAGCGGCCGGCCCAATCTATTGCCATCGGCGCGCTGGGGTACGTACGCGACGTGTGCGCTGGTGCTGGTCGCCGTCTGTGTGCTCGCCTACGCGTTTCAGGTTCACGACTTCCGCATTCGCTACGTCGCACGTTACAGCGATCGCTCGATGCCTTGGTGGTACCTGATCGCCTCCCTCTGGGGCGGCCAAGATGGTTCTCTCCTGTGGTGGGCTTTCCTGCTCTCCGGCTACACGTTCTTTGCAACCCGGTGGCTTCGCGGACGTCACACCGAACTCCAACCCTGGGTGCTCTTCACGCTGATGAGCATCCTGGTGTTCTTCATCGTCCTCATGTTGTTCGCCGCGAATCCCTTCGCCACCTACATCCGCACGACGCCTGGTGACGGCGAGGGCCTGAACCCGCTCCTCCAGAACTACTGGATGGCGATCCACCCACCCAGCCTCTACATGGGCTTCGTCGGGTGGTCTGTGCCTTTCGCGATACTCATCGCAGCTCTGATCACCGGACGACTGGGCAACGAATGGGTTCGCGCCGCGCGCTTGTGGTCGATGATCGCGTGGACGTTCTTGTCACTCGGCCTGCTCCTCGGCTGCCTCTGGTCTTATGAAGAGCTCGGTTGGGGCGGGTACTGGGCGTGGGACCCCGTCGAAAACGCATCCTTCCTGCCATGGCTGGTTGGCACTGCGTACCTGCACTCGGTGCTGATTCAGGAACGACGGCACATGATGAAGGTGTGGAACGTCTTCCTGCTGGCGCTGACATTCTACCTCACGATTTTCGGTACGTTCTTGACTCGCTCGGGCCTCATCGCAAGCGTGCATTCGTTCGCCCGGTCCGACATCGGGCAGTACTTCGTTTGGTACCTCGCGTTCTTGGCGATCGTCATCGCTGCGCTGATGATCTGGCGCATCCCCAAGCTCAAAGCGGACAACGAAATCGAGTCACTCGTGAGCCGCGAGTTCGCGTTTTTGCTGAACAACTGGGTCCTGCTCGGCATGATGGTGTTCGTGCTGGTCGCGACCACCTTTCCCCTCTTGAGCGAATGGCTTCGTGGGGAGGAAGTCACCGTCGGCCCGGGCTTCTACAACAAGTGGATGGTGCCGCTCGGCCTCGTGCTGCTTTTTCTCGCTGGGCTCGGTCCGCTCGTGGCGTGGCGCAAGGCCACAGGGTCGAACCTGCTTCGCGCGTTGATGTTTCCGCTTGGCATGGGCGCAACCGTCGCGCTTCTGCAGTTCATGTTCGGCGCCCGACTCGGATACCCGCCCATCGTCGAGCCCACCGAGATTTACGATACCAACACGGGGACTGTCCTCGCGTGGATGAGCGCAGTGGCACCCGTCGTCTCCTTCTCGACCTGCGCATTCGTCTTGGCGAGCATCAGCCAGGAGTTCTGGCGAGGTGTTCGTGTTCGCATGAAGAAGGGCGAAGGGGCCCTCACGGCGCTCACGCGACTCGTGTCGAAGGGTCGTCGCCGCTACGGCGGATACATCGTGCATGTCGGCGTCGTGCTGATGTTCATCGGTTTCACCGGGGCTGCGTACGACATCGAGCAAGAGAGCGCGCTTCGACCTGGCGAAACCATGTCGATCGGTTCGCACACGGTCCGGTACGATCAGCCGCGCATGGAGGCCGATCCGAACAAGCGCATGGTCTTCACGGACATGACCCTTCTCGACGCTGATGGTCAGCCCAACGGCGAGGTCGCTCCCGCGAAGTTCATCTATCGAACGCATCCACAGATGCCCACCAGCGAAGTTGCCATTCGAAGCCGGCCCGCGGAGGATGTCTACGTCATCATGAGCACGGTCGACCCGTCCACGCGGAGAGGGACGTTCCGTGTCATCATTCGCCCGCTTGTCGCGTGGATCTGGTTCGGGGGTATCGTGCTGTTGCTGGGCGCGATTCTGGGCATGTGGCCGACCGCCCGCGACCTCGTCCGTGAGCCAGAGTTCGTTCCTCGCCGCGCCGGCTTCTCTCCTGCGACTGCCGTGGTCGTGCTCGCGATCGCCGTCGCCACGATGATCGCATGGGCTGGGGTGGCTTCTGCGCAAAACGATAGCAGCAGCTCGCTTCACGCGGGCAGCGTCGTCATCAACGATCCCATCGAACGTCAACTCTTCGGACGGCTCCTGTGCCAATGCGGGGATTGCGCGCGGCTGCCACTCGACACATGCGCATGCGGATGGGCGGACAAGAGGCGGTCCGAGATTCGCGTCCTTCTCGACGCGGATGTGCCTCCGGCGGAGATCCAGGAATCCTACCGTGCGGAGTTTGGGGCGAAAGCACTCGCGATTCCCTCGGATGAAGGCCTCGACCGAGCGCTGTGGGCGGTACCACTGGTCGCGATGGCGACGGCGGTCGGATTGATCTTCGTGTTGGGTCGGCGATGGCAAAGGCGTGGAGAAGCACTTCAGGCGGAAGCCGTCGCTGCGGCGCCCGGCGAGCTCAGCTACGATCCCCAGCTCGACGAGGAAATTGCCCGCTTCGAGGAGGAGGACACGTGAGCGACATCCTTCCGTGGGTGTTCTTGATCATCGCCGGCGGCGCGATGATCGCGGCGCTGGTCAGTCTTTGGGTGAGCCTGAGCTACGCCCTCTCGGACGAAGCGCTTACCGATGTTCGTGCGCAGCTGACATCCGATGCTCGCAATGCGCTCATCATCGAGAAAGACGCCCTCCTGCAGGAGCTTCGCGACATCGCGTTCGAGCACGATGCGGACAAACTGTCCGATCAAGATTTCGGTGAGATCAATGAGAAACTGCGCGCGCGGGCGCGTCATGTCCTCCACGAGCTCGATCAGGGCGCAGAAGCGTTTCGTGACGACGCGGAGGCGCTGATCGCAGCGCGCCTCGCCAAGTCCGAAGGTGCCGCTTGAGTCGATAGGCGATTCGATGCGTAGCGTATTCTGGTTGGGGTTGAGTCTGTCGTTCGCCATGGGGGCGTCGGCGCAGCAAGATCAAACGATCGTCAATCGCGTCATGGGGAACGTCCCCGACGTCGCGGTTTCGGAGGTTGAACCCGAACTGCCTGCAGGGACGATCGCCGTGGAAGTCGTCGACCCTGCGGGAGCGCCGGTGACAGAAGCGGCCGTGCGCCTTGGGGTCATGGAGCAATCTGGCGGCCGCGAGAGCCAAGCCTGCGTCACCGATGCTGCCGGATATTGCGCATTCACAGATCTCGCCAATGACTCGAGCCACTCGTATCGAGTCAACGTCCCTTACAACGGCGCCCGATATAGCTCTACCCCGTTTCGACTCGACGCAGACGCAGGTCAGCGGGTCCGAATCACGCGCATCCCGACGACCACGGATGACCAGCGTGTGTTTCAGGTGCTGGGCAGAACGATGATCGAGTTTCAGGGGGACCGCGCGCACATCACGCAAGAGGCGCGCCTCGCCAACCTCGGTGCCAACACGTACGTGTTTCCAGACGGGGGTCTTTCGATTCGACTGCCGCCGGGCGCGAAGGCGTTTCAGTCGCGGGCGATGATGACGGATCAACGTGTCGCGGGAACCGACGAGGGTGTCGAGATCAGCGGTTCTCTTCCTCCCGGCCGCGCCTCGCTTACATGGGCGTATGACGTGCCGGTCGAAGGATCGACATTCTCCATCGAGCAAGCAATTCCGTTTCGGACGATGGAGTATCAGGTCATCAGCGATCACATCGACGGTATGAGCCTCGAGGTGGAGGGTTTTCCGGTCGCGCACGTTCGGGAAGGCACCGATCGGATGTTTTTGGTGACGGGGCTTGCAAGGCGCCCCGGCGAACCTCGGATTGACCCGCTACGCGTGACGATTCGTGGAATTCCAGGTGGAGGGCCGCTTCCCTTTTTGGCGGTCGGCCTAGGACTGATGTTTCTCGGGCTCGGTGTCCTTCTCGCAATGCGCCCGACGGACCAGACGAAGGCGTTCGCCCAGGCGCAGGGGCGGCGCAGGAACGAGCTGCTCGAGGAGATCGCGGCGCTTGAAGCCGATCGCGAGTCTGCGCAGGTCGGCCCCACATATCATGCGCATCGGCGCCGCGAGTTGACCGATGAACTCGCCAGTGTCCTGAGAATGGAAAGCGAGCAATCCGGCCATTGATCCACGGGGCAAGGGCGCGTATGGTCGCCGCCCATTGAGGGAAGAAGAAGAGGGGAGCCATGGCAGAAGGCCTGAATCGCGTTGTTCTCATTGGTAACCTGGGCACCGACCCAGAGCTCAAGTACACCCAGAACGGGCAGGGCGTCCTCCGCCTTCGCCTTGCGACCTCCGAGTCCTATGTGAACCGGGCGGGGGAGCGGCAGCAGCGAACCGACTGGCACACGGTCATCATCTGGGGCAAGCGCGGCGAAGCGCTCAACAATATCCTCTCCAAGGGCCGCTCAATCTGCGTCGAAGGTCGGATCCAATACCGCCAATGGGAAGACAAAGACGGCAACAAGCGCGATTCTACTGAGATCGTCGCAACCAATATCGTCCTCTTGGGCGGTCGACGCG